>JAOAHX010000017.1 GCA_026415035.1 Thermodesulfobacteriota bacterium
GAAGGAGTTGCGGTTTGCCATCCGGGAGGGCGGACGAACCGTCGGCGCCGGCGTCATCAGCGATATCCTCGAATAGGGGGCCTCATCCCGGGAAGCGGCCCTTCTCCTGAGGAGCGATGTGAATGAGAACCATCATCAATCTGGCTTGCACAGAATGTAAAAGGCGGAATTATTCAACGACGAAGAATAAACGGACCACCCCGGACAAACTGGAATTGAAAAAATACTGTCGATTCTGCCGTAAACATACGGTCCATAAAGAGACGAAGTGAGGGGCGAGGGGCCCAACCGGAGGGTAGTTCGCAGCTGGGGGGTCCGCTTGAGCTCAAGAGAAGACAAGAGAGGCCAGTAGCTCTAACGGATAGAGCACCGGACTCCAAATCCGGGTGTTGGGGGTTCGAATCCCTCCTGGCCTGCCATTGACCTTGAGGTGGCCCATCGGGACGGGCCGTGAAACATAGACCAGAGGGATGTCTCAAGGATGCCTCGGAAAGGCAGCTCAGATGCGGTTGGAGTTCAAGGAAAAGGTTGAGGCCGCCAAGCAATTCTTGAGGGAAGTCAAGACCGAATTGAAAAAGGTCACTTGGCCCTCCAAGAAGGACGCGGCAGCCGGGACCGCGGTCGTGCTCGTCACCGTTTTTGTCATCGCCTTTTTTTTGGGCCTGGTGGATTCGGGTCTCTCCTACCTTGTTCGCGCCCTCTTGAAGAGGGCGGTCAGTTCCTGAGGTCAGGATCGAAGGTTCCCGACCGCCTCTTTTTGAGGTGGATTCCGGCGGGTTGGAGATCGCTAACATTATGGCTATGAAATGGTATGTCGTCCATACCTATTCCGGGTTCGAGAACCGGGCGAAGCAGAACCTTGAGGAACGGATCAAAAATCTCGGAAAGGAGCAATATTTTGCTTCCATCCTCGTTCCCACGGAGACCGTCATCGAGGCCTCCAAGGGGAAGAAGAAGATTTCCCAGAGAAAGATCTTTCCGGGTTATCTATTGGTCCAGATGGAGCTCAACGAGGAGACCTGGCATATCGTGAAGGAGACGCCCAAAATCACGGGGTTTGCGGGCGATAGCCTGAAACCCACCCCCCTTTCGGATAAAGAGGTGGAGGAGATCCTCGCCCAGATGAGAGAGGGCGTCTCAAAGGCCAAGCCGAAGGTCTCCTTCAGCGTGGGCGATAGCGTTCGGGTCATCGACGGCCCCTTCGTCAATTTCATCGGGACCATTGAGGAAGTGAAGCCCGAGAAGAGAAAGGTGAAGGTGCTGGTTTCGATCTTCGGGCGGTCGACGCCGGTCGAGCTGGATTTCATCCAGGTCGAAAAGAATTGATCAAAAGTCCAAGCGTTGCCTGAGAAGGGCTCGGAGGCTTTCGACGCCACCCAACCTTCTTCAGGCTGGAGTCGAGGATGGCAAAAAAAGTCGTGGCAATGGTGAAACTGCAGATCCCCGCGGGGCAGGCCAACCCGTCCCCGCCGGTGGGGCCGGCCTTGGGACAACACGGCGTGAATATCATGGAGTTCTGCAAGGCCTTCAATGCGCGGACCCAATCCCAGGAGGGGATGATCATCCCGGTGGTGATCACCATCTACTCAGATCGTTCTTTCACCTTCGTGACGAAGACCCCACCGGCATCGGTCCTGTTGAAAAAGGCGGCCAAGATCGTCAAGGGGTCGAGCGAGCCCAATCGCGTCAAGGTGGGGACCGTGACCAAGGAACAGATTCGGGAGATCGCCCAGCTCAAGTTGAAAGACCTCAATGCCGTGGACCTGGATGGGGCGATCCGGACGATCGAAGGGACGGCCCGCAGCATGGGGCTGGAGATTGTGTGAGAGAAGGACGATGGGAAGCCGAGGGAAAAAATATTTAGAAGCACGAAGCAAGGTCGATCGAACGAAGCGGTACGATCTGGAGGAGGGCGTGAAACTCGTCCTCGATACGGCCTATGCCAAATTCGACGAAGGGGTCGACTTGGCCGTGCGTCTCGGGGTGGATCCCAAAAAGCCCGATCAGATGGTCAGGGGCACGGCGATCCTCCCCCATGGAACCGGCAAGAAGGTGAGGGTCCTCGTCTTTGCCAAAGGCCAGAAGGAGAAGGAGGCGCTCGAAGCGGGGGCCGACTATGTCGGGGCCGAAGACCTGATCGAAAAGATTTCCAAAGGATGGCTTGAATTTGATAAGGCCATCGCCACCCCCGACCTGATGGGCCAGGTGAGCAAATTGGGAAAGATCCTCGGGCCCCGGGGAATGATGCCCAATCCGAAAGTGGGAACCGTCACCTTCGACCTGGAAAGGGCGATCAAGGAAATCAAGGCGGGGAAGGTGGAGTTCAAGGTCGAAAAGGCGGGGATCGTCCACGTCCCGGTGGGGAAAGTCTCCTTCGGATACGATCGCCTGTTGGAAAACATCAAGGCCGTCTTGGAGGTGATCCTGCGGTCCAAGCCACCGACCAGCAAAGGGACCTATTTACGAAGCATTGCCTTGTCCACCACGATGGGACCGGGGATCAAAATCGATCCCAATCAGATCAAAGGCGCCTTGAAGGTCTGAGGTCGATCGGGGCGATCCCTTCGGATTCCTTCATCCATCGCGGTTAGGGTTGCGCGACCTCATCGAGGAGGTGGTCATCCGTGAATCGGGCTGAGAAGCAAGAGATGGTGGTTGAGCTGTCCAGGAAGTTGGAAGGGTTTCAGGCCGTCGTCCTGACCCACTATCGGGGCCTCAACGTGGAGCAGATGAACACCCTGAGACGCCGATTTCGAGAGGAGAAGATCGTCTATCAGGTGGTCAAGAATACGTTGATGAAGCGGGCGGCCACCGGAACCGCCTTGGAGAAGTTGACCGATTATTTCGAGGGGCCCACGGCCGTGGCCATCACCCACGGCGATCCCGTGTCTCTGGCAAAGATCCTGACCGATTTTGTCAAAGCCCAACCCCAGCTCGAGATCAAGGTCGGGTTGATTCAGGGGAAGGTCAGCACCCCCGAAGAGATCAAAGAACTGGCCACCCTTCCCTCACGAGAGGTCCTGATGGCCCAGGTCTTGGGAGGCCTTCAAGCACCGGCCCAGGAGGTGGTGGGCCTTCTCTATCGCGGGGTCCAGCAGGTCCTGGGGGTGATTCAAGCCCGGGCCGACCAACTGGCCAAGCCAGAAGGTGGACAATAGAATTAAGAGACAGGAGGATGTGTCAATGGCGGATATTCAGAAAATCGCAGATGAGATCAGCACGCTAACTTTATTGGAAGCCCGGGAGCTGGTAAGGGTCCTGGAGGAGAAACTGGGCGTGAAGGCCGCCGCCCCGATGGCCGTTGCGGCCATTCCGGCCGCGGGGGTGGCCCCCGGTGCCGAGGCGGCTCCCAAAGAGGAGAAGACGGAATTTGACGTGATTTTGACCGGCTACGGGGACAAGAAGATCCAGGTGATCAAGGTGGTGAGGGAGATCACCGGCCTGGGATTGAAGGAGGCCAAGGATCTCGTCGAGGGCGTTCCGAAACCCGTGAAAGAGGGGGTGAGCAAAGAAGAGGCAGCAGCCCTCAAAAAGAAGTTGGAAGAAGGGGGCGGAACGGTCGAGATCCGATAATCGTGGAAGGCCGCTGTCCAAGAACCGACATTCCTTCGTTTTTAAGACCTCCCCAAGGGTGGGGCAGCTGAAAAGAAGACATCCGATTCATCTCCCATTGTCTCGTCGAATAGCCATCGGAGGGTGAATCCTCCTCGATCGGCACCTTTGGGACGGAGGCAAGAACTCTACGAACCGGTCCATGGCGAGACAGTTCAGTCTCTTCCCAGACGGACGAAATCGAATCACGTGAGGGTCCGAAAGGGAGGGGACTTTTTATTTGAGGAAGGAGTCTCTATGGCCCAAACTGTTCCGATCTACCGTCGCTATCGAAAGAACTTTTCAAAGATCAAAGAAGTATTAGAGATCTCCAACCTGATCGAAGTCCAGAAAAAATCTTACGAGAAGTTCCTTCAGGCCCATGTCGATCCTGAACAACGGGAGCCGGTGGGACTTCAAGGGGTGTTCAAAACCGTCTTTCCCATCAAGGACTTTTATGAAACGGCCTCGCTCGAATTTGTCAGCTACCGCCTCACCGAACCCAAGTACGATGTGGAAGAGTGTCTGCTGAGGGGCATGACCTACGCCGCCCCCATCAAGGTGACGGTTCGTCTGGTCGTCTGGGATGTGAACGAGGAGACGAAGGTCCGCAACATCAAAGCGGTCAAAGAACAGGAGGTCTACTTCGGCGAGATCCCCCTGATGACCGAAAACGGCACCTTCATCATCAACGGCACCGAAAGGGTCATCGTCAGCCAGCTGCACCGCTCCCCCGGGGTCTTTTTCGACCGAGACCAGGTGAAACCCCATTCGGGAGGGAAAATCCTCTACTATGCCCGCATCATTCCCTATCGGGGTTCTTGGATCGACTTCGAATTCGATCAGAAAGACCTCCTCTACGTCCGGATCGACCGGAGGCGGAAAATTCCGGTCACGGTCTTCCTCCGGGCCCTGAAATATACGGGCCAGGAGCTGCTCGACTACTTTTATCATCGGGAAAAGATCTTCTATCGGAAAGGGAGGTTTGTCAAAGAGATTTCCAAAGAGGTCCTCATCGGCCAGAAGGCCACGATGGATATCGTCGATCCGGAAACCCAGAAGGTGATCCTGAAGAAGCATCGCCGGATCACCGAGGAGTCCTATCGACGGCTGGAGGCCAGCAAGATCACGACCATCCCCGTGGAGCCGGAGGACCTGATCGGAAAGTACCTGGCCCGAGATGTGGTCGACCCGGAGACCGGGGAGGTGATCGCGGAGTACAACCAGGAGGTGACGGAGGCCTTTCTCGAACAGGTCAAGGAGAGAAGGATCGAAAGTTTTGAGATCCTTTTCATCGACCACATCAACGTCAGCTCCTCCCTCCGGGACACCCTGACCCTCGACCGGATCGAGTTGAGCCGCGAAGAGAAGGAGAGGCTGGCGAGGGAAGAGCCCGGGAAATCGGTCCGGGAAAAAGAAGCGGAGCGGGCGTTGATCGACATTTATCGAAGGCTCAGGCCCGGCGACCCCCCCACCATCGAGACGGCCATCAACCTCTTCTACAACCTCTTTTTCAATCCTGAACGGTACGACCTGTCCAAGGTGGGGAGGATGAAGTTGAACCACAAGCTCGGATTGAAGGGCAGGCCTCCCAAAATTCTGGTGCTCACCGAGAAGTGGAAGAAAGAGGCCCTGGGGGCGGGGGCTACCTATGCCGGCGGAAAGGAGCTGATCGATCGGATCCTGGCCGGCTGGCTCGATTTCGATGAAGTCCTCGCCACTCCGGAGATGGCCGACGAGATCCCGCGATTGGCCAAGGTTCTCCACCCCATCGGGATGATGCCTTCCCTCAAGGAGGGCACCCTGACCGAAGACCTCCAGGGCCAGATCGAGAAGATCCTGGAGGACGAGAAGACCACCCTCCGGAGGCGCGATATCCTCGAGGTGGTCAAATACCTCATCCGGTTGAAGGACGGCCAGGGATCGGTGGACGACATCGATCATTTGGGCAACCGCCGGGTGAGGACCGTGGGAGAACTGCTGGAGAACCAGTACCACATCGGCTTGGTACGGATCGAAAGGGCGATCAAGGAACGGATGAGCCTTCAGGACATCGAGACCCTGATGCCCCACGACCTGATCAACTCCAAACCCCTCTCGGCGGTGATCAAGGAGTTTTTCGGTTCGAGTCAGCTCTCTCAATTTATGGATCAGACGAACCCCCTCTCCGAGATCACGCATAAACGGAGGCTCTCGGCCCTCGGCCCGGGAGGTCTCACCCGGGAACGGGCAGGGTTCGAAGTGAGGGACGTCCACCCCACCCATTACGGCAGGATCTGCCCGATCGAAACGCCCGAGGGGCCGAACATCGGTCTCATCACCTCCCTGAGCACGTACGCGCGGGTCAACGACTACGGGTTCATCGAGACTCCCTATCGGGAGGTGGTCAACGGCCGGGTGACCAATCAGATCCGCTACCTTTTTGCGCTGGATGAGGAGGAAGAGGTCAACGGCCAGAAACCCGCCATTGCCCAGGCCAATGCGCCCATCGACCGGGAAGGCCGATTCATCGCCCCTTTGGTTTCGGCCAGACGGGGAGGGGAATTTGTGATGGTTAAACCGGAGGAGATCCGATACATGGACGTCTCCCCCAAGCAGCTGGTCAGCGTGGCCACTTCGCTGATCCCCTTTCTCGAAAACGACGATGCCAACCGGGCCCTCATGGGTTCCAACATGCAGCGGCAGGCCGTTCCCCTTCTGAGGACGGACGCGCCCTTGGTGGGAACGGGGATGGAGGGGATCGTGGCCAGGGACTCCGGCGTGGCGGTCGTCGCCAAGCGGGACGGCGTGGTGGAAGATGTGGATGCCTCCCGCATCGTGATCCGAGCCGACGAGGAGGGCGACGATCTGAACGACTCCGGGGTGGATATCTACACCCTGATCAAATATAAACGGTCCAACCAGAATACCTGCATCAACCAGAGGCCCATCGTCCAGGTGGGGGACCGGGTGAGGAAGGGAGAGGTGATCGCCGACGGGCCCGCCACTGACATGGGGGAGCTGGCCCTGGGTCGCAATGTCCTCGTGGCGTTTATGCCCTGGGGCGGCTACAACTTCGAGGATTCCATTCTCATCAGCGAGAGGCTTCTGAAAGAGGATACCTACACCTCCATCCACATCGAGGAATTCGAGTGCGTCGCCCGGGATACGAAGTTGGGTAAGGAGGAGATCACCTCCGATATCCCCAACGTCGGAGAAGAGGCCTTGAAAAACCTGGACGAGAGCGGGATCGTCCGGATCGGGGCCGAGGTCAAACCCGGGGATATCTTGGTCGGAAAGGTGACCCCGAAAGGGGAGACCCAGCTCTCCCCGGAGGAGAAGCTGCTCCGGGCCATCTTCGGCGAGAAGGCGGGGGATGTGCGGGATACCTCCCTGCGCGTGCCTCACGGAATCGAAGGCATCGTCATCGACGCCAAGGTCTTCTCTCGAAAAGGCCAGGAGCGAGACGAGCGCATGAAGGCCATCGAGGAGCAGGAGAGGGCCCGGTTGCTCAAAAACCAGGCCGACGAGATCCGGATCATCCAGAACAGCGCCAGGCGGAAGATCGGCAAATACCTCATCGGGAAGAAGGCCGCTCACCGGATCGCCGATGAAAAGAAGAACCGCGTTTTCTTGGAAGCCAAAGAGAGGATCAAAGAGGATCACCTCCACGTCATCCCCTTCGATCGGCTGAAGGAGATCGATGTGGTGGAGGGAAAGCGGGTGATCCCGGACGTCCGAAAGATCCTCGACCACGCGGAACTCCAGATCAATGTGGTCAAGGAGGTCTTCGCCGAGAAGTTGGCCAAATTGAAGAGGGGAGACGAGTTGGCGCCGGGCATCATCAAATCGGTCAAGGTCTATGTCGCCATCAAAAGGAAGCTCTCCGTGGGGGACAAGATGTCCGGTCGCCACGGAAACAAAGGGATCATCTCCCGAATCCTTCCGGAGGAGGACATGCCCTTCCTCGAGGACGGCACTCCGGTCGATGTCGTTCTCAATCCCCTGGGCGTGCCCTCCAGGATGAATGTCGGACAGATCCTCGAGACCCATCTCGGTTGGGCGGCCAAAGGGCTGGGCTGGAAGATCGCCCAATATCTCGAGAAACACTATAATCCCAAAATCCTCCGGAGGAAGATCAAAGAGATCTACTCCTCCAAGGAGATCAACCAGTACCTGGACCAGGCCAGCGACGAAGAGATCGTGGAACTGGCCCGGAGGCTCGGGCGGGGGGTCTACATGTCCGTCCCCGTCTTCGATGGGGCCTCCGAGGAAGAGATCCGGGACCATTTAAATAAGGCGGGGCTTCCCACGAGCGGCCAAACCATCCTTTACGATGGAAGGACAGGCGAGCCCTTCCACCATAAAGTGACGGTGGGGTATATGTATCTCCTGAAATTGCACCATCTGGTGGACGAAAAGATCCACGCCCGCTCGATCGGGCCCTATTCTCTGGTCACCCAGCAACCCCTGGGAGGGAAGGCCCAGTTCGGTGGCCAGCGCTTGGGAGAGATGGAGGTCTGGGCCCTCGAGGCCTATGGGGCGGCCCATTCCTTGCAGGAGTTTCTGACGGTGAAGTCGGACGATACCACCGGGCGGACCCGCGTCTATGAGGCGATCGTGAAAGGCGAGCACACCTTGGAACCGGGCCTTCCTGAGTCGTTCAATGTCTTGGTCAAAGAACTCCAGAGCCTCTGCCTCGATACCGAATTGTTGGAGGAGAAGAGGGAGGAGATCTGAAGTTTTAAAAAAGGAGGGGACCCTTGGAAGACTATCTCTCGTTCTTCGAAAAAGGAAAGAGCGCCATCAACTACAACGCCATTCGCATCTCCATCGCCTCTCCGGAGAAGATCGAGTCCTGGTCTCACGGGGAGGTGAAAAAACCCGAGACGATCAACTACCGGACCTTCAAGCCGGAGAAGGACGGTCTCTTCTGCGCCAAGATCTTCGGCCCCACCAAGGATTACGAGTGCAACTGCGGCAAATACAAACGGATGAAACATCGGGGGATCGTCTGTGAGAAGTGCGGGGTGGAGGTGATCCAGTCGAAGGTCCGGAGGGAACGGATGGGGCACATCCGTCTGGCCACGCCGGTGGCCCATATCTGGTTCCTCAAGTCGATCCCCAGCAAGATCGGGATCCTCGCCGACATGACCTTGAGGGAGCTGGAGCGGATCCTCTACTTTGAGGCCTACCTGGTGCTCGACGGGAAGGGCACCCCTTACAAACGGGGGGAGATCCTGTCCGAGGAGCGCTACCGGGAGGCGAAGGAGAAATATGGGGACGCCCTGGTCGTCTCCCAGGGAGCCGAGGCGATTCGGGAACTCCTGAAGGGAACGAATGTGAAAGAGCTTTCCCAAAAACTGAGGGAGGAGATGAAGGAGACGACCTCGGAGGCGAAGAAGAGGCGTCTGGCGAAGCGGTTGAAGATCATCGAATCCTTCCTCGAGTCGGGGAACAAACCCGAGTGGATGATCTTGGAGGTCATCCCGGTCATCCCCCCTGACCTCCGGCCCCTGGTGCCCCTCGATGGGGGGAGGTTTGCCACGTCCGATTTGAACGATCTCTATCGAAGGGTGATCAACCGGAACAACCGGCTTAAACGCCTTCTCGAATTGAATGCCCCCGAGATCATCATCCGGAACGAAAAGCGGATGTTGCAGGAGGCGGTGGACGCCCTCTTCGATAACGGCAAGAGGGGAAAGACCATCCTCGGAGCCAATAAGAAGCCCCTCAAGTCACTCAGCGACATGCTCCGGGGCAAACAGGGCCGTTTTCGACAGAACCTCTTGGGGAAAAGGGTGGACTACTCCGGTCGCTCCGTGATCGTCGTGGGGCCGGAATTGAAGTTGCATCAATGCGGCCTTCCGAAAAAGATGGCCCTGGAGCTTTTCAAGCCTTTCATCTACCATCAGTTAGAGGCCAAAGGGCTGGCCTCGACGATCAAGAGCGCCAAAAAGATGATCGAGAAGGAGAGGCCCGAGGTCTGGGATGTGCTGGACGAGGTGATCCGTGAACATCCCGTCCTGCTGAACCGGGCCCCGACCCTGCATCGATTGGGAATCCAGGCCTTCGAGCCCATCCTGATCGAGGGGAAGGCCATCCAGCTCCATCCCCTCGTCTGCGCCGCTTTCAACGCGGACTTCGATGGGGATCAGATGGCGGTCCACGTCCCCCTCTCTGTGGAGGCCCAGGCCGAGGCTCGGGTCCTCATGATGTCGACCAACAACATCCTTTCGCCTGCCAATGGCAAGCCCATCATCATCCCCACCCAGGACATCGTCCTCGGCATCTACTACATGACCCGGGAACGGCCCTATGTGAAAGGGGAGGGGAAGATCTTCGCCAATCCCGAAGAAGTGCGGGCCGCCTACGATGCCCAGGAGATGGACCTCCATGCGAGGATCAAAGTGCGGATCGACGGGAACCTGGTGGAGACGACCGTCGGCCGCGTCCTGCTCAAGGAGATCCTTCCCGAGGAGATCCCCTTCAGCCTGATCAACAAGGTGATGAAGAAGGGCGACCTGGCCACCCTCATCGATTATTGCTATCGCCACTGCGGGGACAAGAAGACGGTCCTGCTGGCCGACCGTCTGAAGACCCTGGGATACCATTACGCCACGCTCGCCGGCATCTCCATCTCCGTGGGGGACATGCTGATACCCTCCAACAAACAGGAGCTCCTCGAGGAGGCCCAGAAAGAGATCGAGAAGGTCCAGGAGCAATATACCGAGGGGCTGATCACGGACGGAGAACGCTACAACAAGGTCATCGACATCTGGGCGGAGGTGACCGAGAACATCGCCGAGGTGATGTTGAAAGAGCTGGGGACCGAAGTGATCGAAGGGCCTTCGGGAGAGAAGATGGTGATCGACAGCTTCAACCCCATCTACATGATGGCCGATTCGGGGGCCCGAGGAAGCGCCCAGCAGGTGAGGCAGTTGGCGGGGATGCGCGGTCTGATGGCCAAGCCCTCTGGAGAGATCATCGAGACCCCGATCACGGCCAACTTCCGGGAAGGCCTGACGGTGCTGCAATACTTCATCTCCACCCATGGAGCCCGAAAGGGGTTGGCCGATACCGCTCTGAAGACGGCCAATGCCGGATACCTGACCCGGCGCCTGGTCGATGTCGCCCAGGACGTCGTCATCACGGAGTATGATTGCGGAACCCTGGACGGCATCGAGGTGGAATCCCTGATCGAAGGAGGCGAGATCATCGAGTCGATGAAGGACCGGATCTTGGGCCGGGTGGCCTTGGAGGACATCCGGGATCCCTTCTCCGACGAGGTGATCGTGAAGGGGAATCAAGAGATTGACGAAGCCCTCTCCGAAAAGATCGAGGATGCGGGCATCGATAAAGTGAAGATCCGTTCCGTCCTGACCTGCAAGTCGAAGCGAGGGGTCTGCGCCCTTTGCTACGGCCGGGATTTGGCCCGGGGGAGGTTGGTCAACGTGGGCGAGGCCATCGGGATCATCGCCGCTCAATCCATCGGAGAGCCCGGAACCCAGCTGACCATGCGGACCTTCCACATCGGTGGGGCGGCCAGCCGGAGGGCCGAGCAGACGACCCTTGAAAGCCGGATCGACGGGAGGATCAAATTTATCAATCTCAAGACGGTCAAGAACCGAGAGGGACATCTCATCGTGATGAACCGAAACGGCGAACTGGCCGTCCTCGACGAAAACGGCAGGGAAAGGCGTCGCTATTCGGTCATCTACGGAGCGAAATTGAAGGTCAAGGACGGACAGAAGGTGAAGGAGGGAGATCTGCTGGCCGAGTGGGATCCCTACTCCATTCCGGTCCTGACCGAAGTGAGTGGCCGGGTGAAGTTCGGGGACATCATCGAAGGGGTGACCATGCAGGAGCAGGTGGACGAATTCACCGGCCTCTCGAGGAAGGTGATCATCGAGTCGAAAGATCCGGATCTCCGGCCGAGGATCTCCATCAAAGATGAGAAGGGGAGGACGATGAACCTCCCCGGTTCCACCTCCCAGGCGCGATATCTCCTGCCGGTGGGGGCCAATATCTTCGTCTCCGAGGGGGATATGGTGGAGGCGGGGGATGTGATCGTGAAGATTCCCAGGGAGACGACCAAGACCAAGGACATCACCGGAGGGCTTCCCAGGGTGGCCGAGCTCTTCGAGGCCCGAAAACCGAAGGAGTATGCCCTGATCAGCGACATCGACGGGGTGGTGGAATTCAGCAAGGACCTCAAAGGAAAGCGAAAGGTGATCATCCGGCCCGAGGTGGGCGAACCCAAAGAGTATATCATCCCCAAGGGAAAACACGTGAGCGTCCATGAAGGGGACTTCGTCAAGGCGGGGGAGGCGTTGATGGATGGACCCGCCAATCCCCATGACATTTTGAGGGTCTTGGGCGATAAGGCCCTGGCGCGATATTTGGTGGACGAGATCCAGGAGGTCTACAAACTTCAAGGCGTCAAGATCAACGATAAACACATCGAGGTGATCGTCCGGCAGATGCTGAAACGGGTCAGGATCAAAGAGGTGGGCGACACCCACTTCCTGGTCGATGACCAGGTCGAGAAGCATGTCTTCGAGGAGGAGAATGCAAGGGTGATCGCCCAGGGGGGCAAACCCGCGGTGGCCGAGCCGCTCTTTTTGGGCATCACCAAGGCCTCCCTCATCACCGACAGTTTCATCTCAGCGGCCTCCTTCCAGGAGACGACCAAGGTCCTGACGCAGGCGGCCGTCGCCGGGAAGATCGATCACCTGAAGGGGCTGAAGGAGAACGTGATCATGGGACGGCTCATCCCCGCGGGGACCGGCCTTCCCAAATATCGCGATATGGAGATTTGGGTCGAAGGGTATACGGAGGAGGAGGCCCAACCGGAGGGGGGCGTCGAAGCCACCGCCTAAATTCGCCTCCCCCGAACAGAGCCAACCGAGGCCCGTCCTTTGACCTTCCAGAGGATGGGCCTTCTTTTTTGGCAGGCTCCTATTGCCGAAGGGGGCCGCGATCCGGCCTGCCGATCAGGAGGGGCGATGACGGTCGATTTCAATCCGATCATGGTCGAACTCGGGCCCATCCGGGTGAGCTGGTATGGGATGATGTACGTGTTGGGGTTCATCGCCTCCTACCTCCTGGTCCGTTATCAGATGAAGAAGAAGGACTTCGGGGTGACCCGGGTGGAGATCGAAAACCTCTACTTCTATCTCATCATCGGCCTGATGGTGGGTGCCCGTCTGGGGTACGTCCTCTTTTACGATTTGAAGATGTATCTTCAAGCCCCCCTCGAAATCTTTGCCGTATGGAAAGGGGGGATGTCTTTCCACGGAGGGTTGATCGGCGTCCTGATCGTGGGGCTTTTGTTCTCGTGGAAACACCGGAAGTCTTTCTGGAGGATCGCCGACCTGATCACCGTCACCGCGCCGATCGGATTGGGACTGGGACGGATCGGCAACTTCATCAACGGCGAGCTCTATGGACGTGTGACCTCGGTTCCCTGGGCGATGATCTTTCCGAGGGGAGGGCCTCATCCTCGCCATCCTTCGCAGCTCTATGAGTGCGCCTTGGAAGGGGGGCTCCTCTTCCTCCTCCTCTGGTCTCTCAAAGACAGAGGGTTACCGAGGGGGGGATTGCTGGCCCTCTTTCTCCTCCTCTACGGCCTCTTTCGTTTTCTTGTCGAATTCTTCAGGGAACCCGATCCGCATCTCGGGTTCGTCCTCGGGCCCCTGACCCTGGGCCAGGTCTTCTCCCTGATCATGATAGGGGGAGGTAGCGCGCTCTATTTCATCCTGAGAAAACGGGTTTGATTTTCTCTCTTTTTTGTCGTAAAAATGACCGGGTGGTCATCGTCCTCCATGGAAGCCAAGAAGACCTTCTTCAACCTGCCTGAAGAGAAGCAGAGGAGGGTGTTGGAAACGGCCCTCGAGGAGTTTTCAGAAAAAGGCTACCGGGCGGCAAGCATCAACCTGATCGTTTCGAGGCTCGGCATCGCCAAGGGTTCCATCTACCAGTATTTCTCCGACAAAAAGAGCCTCTTCCTCTACATCTTCGATTATGCGGTCGAATTGGTCCGGAAGAGGTTGAAGCAGGTCAAACAGGAGACCAAGGAGGAGCCTACCTTTGAAAGGATTCGAAGGTCCCTCCTTTCAGGGGTCGACTTCATCGAAGAGCACCCCTTGATCTATCGGGGCTATCTAAAGATGATGTTCGAAAAGGAGGTCCCCTTTCGGGAAGACCTCTTGAAGAAGATCCGGCTTTTCTCATCGGATTACCTGACCTCCATTCTCGTCGAGGGAAGGCAGAGGGGAGAGGTCCGGACGGACGTGGACCTCGAGACCATGGTCTTTCTCCTCGATGCCGTCATGGATCGATGCTTACAGGCCTATGCCGTCGCTTATCTCGATCCCGGCCTGCGTCTTCATCGGGCCGATCGATCCGAATTGGAACGAAAGATCGATAGGCTCGTCGAGGTGATCCGGACAGGGATCGGCAAATAAAAATTTTGAGGTGAGAATGACCAACCGGTCACTCCGAGGGGAGGAGCGATGTCCTTCAGGGATCTCCAGCAATTGATCGCCTCGCTGGAAAAGGAAGGGGAACTGAGAAGGATTGGGCATCCCGTCAGTCCGATACTCGAGATCACGGAGATCACCGATCGGGTGAGCAAGAGGAGAGGTCCGGCGCTCTATTTCGAAAGGGTAGAAGGACATCGCTTTCCCGTGGTGACGAACCTCTTCGGTTCTGAAAAGAGGATCCGGCTCTCCTTTGGGGGACGATCCCCTGAGGAGATCGGAAGAAAGATCAAGACCCTGTTGGGGATGGAACCGCCCGATACCCTCTGGAAGAAGATCAAGGCCATCCCCGACCTCCTTCAGCTTTCGAAGGTATTCCCCAAAAGGGCGCAAAGGGCCCCCTGTCAGGAGATCATCCTGAGGGAGCCCGACCTCGGGATCCTCCCGGCCCTTCAGTGCTGGCCTGAAGATGGGGGAAGGTTCATCACCTTTCCGGTGGTGATCACCCGGGATCCTGAAACGGGCAAGAGAAATATGGGGATGTACCGGTTACAGGTGTTCGACGCGAAGACCCTGGGGGTTCACTGGCATCCCCAGAAGGGAGGGGCTCACCACCTCCGGGTGGCTGAGAGGAGAAAGGAGAGGCTGGAGGTGGCGGTGGCCTTGGGTCCGGATCCTGCGACCCTCTATGCGGCCACGGCACCGCTTCCCGAGGGAATGGATGAGTTCCTCTTTGCGGGCCTTCTGAGGGAAGAGCCGGTCGAGATGGTTTCAGGTCTCACGGTCTCCCTGGAGGTACCGGCCCAATCCCAGTTCGTCATCGAAGGGTATATCGAACCTGGCGAGAGGAGGGTGGAGGGACCTTTTGGAGACCATACCGGTTTTTACTCCCTCCCTGACCTCTACCCCGTGATCCATGTCACCGCACTCACCCATCGGAGGGATGCCATCTATCCGGCCACGATCGTCGGGATCCCTCCCATGGAGGATGCCTATCTCGGATGGGCGACGGAGAGGATCTTTCTCCCCCTGATCCAGATGCAGCTGCCCGAGATCGTCGATCTCCATATGCCGGCCGAGGGGGTCTTCCACAACCTTGTCTTCGTCTCTATCGAGAAGCGGTATCCCGGCCATGCAAGGAAGGTCGGCCATGCCCTCTGGGGGATGGGACAGATGATGTTTGCCAAGGTGATCGTCCTCTTCGATGCGGAGGTGGATGTTCAGAACCTCTCCGAGTGCCTCTGGATCCTGGGGGCCAACATCGATCCGAAGAGAGATGTCTTCTTCGCCGAGGGACCGGTCGACGCTCTCGATCATGCCTCGCCCCTTCCCCATTATGGAAGTAAAATGGGGATCGATGCGACCAAGAAATGGCCGGAGGAGGGATTTCAGCGGCCCTGGCCGAATAAGATCGAGATGGATCGGGAGGTGAAAAGACGGATTGATCAGTTGTGGCCCCTCCTCGGCCTGGAGTAAGGGGAGCATGAACCTCTTGAAACGGATCGGAATCGTCCTGGAGGCGATCAAATTCGAGCACACGATTTTTGCGCTTCCCTTCGCCTTCTCAGGGGCGGTCCTCGCCGCCGAAGGACTGCCCACGCTTCGTCAAGGGGGATGGATCCTTCTGGCGATGGTCGGGGCGAGGAGCAGCGCCATGGCCTTCAATCGACTGGTGGATGCGACCTACGATGGGCAGAACCCGAGGACAAAAGATCGGGCCCTTCCCCGGGGATTGCTCTCGAAGAGGTTTTTCATCGGCCTCATCCTCCTCTCCTCGGGGGTGTTCATCCTATCCGCCTGGATGCTCAACCCCTTGACCTTTGCCCTCTCTTTTCCGGGGCTGGCCTGGATCCTTTTCTACTCTTACACCAAACGCTTTACCGCCCTGTCCCACCTCGTCCTCGGATTTTCCTTGAGTTTCGCTCCCATCGGGGCCCACATCGCCATCAAAGGGGCCATCGAATTCCTCCCCATCCTTCTCGGACTCGGAACGATGTTCTGGGTGGCGGGGTTCGACGTCCTCTATGCGTGCCTCGATTACGAATTCGATCGAAAGGCCCGCCTCTTCTCCATCCCGAGATTGTTCGGCATATCAAAGGCCTTGCACGTGGCCAAAGGTTTCCATGCCTTGGCCCTCCTCTTCTTCCTTCTGACCGGAATCTGGGGCGGGATGGGGACGATCTATTTCTTGGGGACCTTGCTGGTCTTCGTCTTCCTTTCGGTGGAGCATGCGATCCTCTCTCCGGAGGACCTTTCGAAGATCAACGTCTCCTTCTTTACGATGAACGGGATGGTCAGCATCGTCCTCTTTCTGGCCATCCTTTTCGATACCATCCAAAAATAGGAGGAAGAGATGCCAAGACACTTCATCTGTTTCGGCTTGATCCTTGGAGGGATGGTGGCGTTTTTCCTGACGGCCCAAGCCGAGGCCTCCCCCATCCGAATCGGGGTACTTCCGATCGTGGAATCCCTGCCCTTCTTCGTCGCCCAGGAGAAGGGACTGTTTCAGGCCTCTGGGGTGAAGGTCGAGATCGTCTCCTTTGCGAGCGCCTTGGAGCGGGACAGCGCCCTCCAAGCCGGATCCATTCACGGGGCGATCCAGGACCTTCTCGGGATGTGCTTGTTTAAGAGCAGGGACCTCCCTTACCGCATCGTCACCAATATCACCCTGCCGACCTCGAAGAAGGACCTCTTCGTCGTCCTGGCCTCACCGGGCTCCGGCCTGAAGACGATCGAAGACCTCCGCGGCAACGAGATCGGCCTCTCCTCCTACACGGTGGCCGAATATGTCACCGATTCCCTCCTCGGCCAGAGAGGGGTGCGGATCGACGAGGTAAAGAAGGTGGAGGTGAAGAAGATCCCCCTCCGCTTTCAGATGCTCATGGAAGGAAAGTTGAAGGCGGCCACCCTTCCGGAGCCCCTGGCCTCGCTGGCCCTCTTTCAGGGGGCGAGGAAGCTGGGTGGGGATTATGGCCTGAAAGGGACCCAGGTCGTTCTCGTTTTCCAAGACCCCCTAATCCGTTCCGAAAGGGAACTCCTGGTCCGTTTCGGCAAGGCCTATGCCCAGGCCGTCCGGATGATCAACGAAGACCCCTTGCGGTGGAGGGAACTCCTCGTGGAGAAGGGGAGGCTGCCCGCTCCGATCAAGGAGATCTATGAGATGAACCCCTTCTCCGAGATCTCCCTCCCCCAACCCGATGAGATCCAGGCGGTGAGGACTTGGATGGAGGGAAAGGGGCTCGACACCTCGAAGGTGTCCTCTCCTTTGCTGGTCAACGACCTCTGGGTTCATGGGGTGCGATGATCCAAGTCAGGAATCTCTCCACCTCCTATGGGGAGAAGGGATCGAGAAAGATTGTTTTTAAAGGGCTCTCCTTCGAGATCTCTTCGGGCGTTCCCCTAAGCGTGATCGGTCCCTCGGGGTGCGGCAAGACCACGCTTCTTTACGTGCTGTCGGGCCTGAAAAAACCGGATGCCGGAGAGATCCTCTTCAAGGGAGAGCCGCTCGATGGACACCGGAGGGAGATCGCCCTGGTCCTTCAACATTACGGACTCCTCCCTTGGAAGACGGTCTATCAGAACGCCTCGCTCGGATTGAAGATCAGGGGCTTTTCGAAGCAGGCTTCGAAGGAGATCGTCCTTCCGATCCTTCGTGAGCTGGCGATCGAGCACCTCCTGGAGCGGTATCCCGGTCAGTTGAGCGGCGGGGAGAAACAGCGGGTTGCCATTGCGAGGGCCCTGGCCCTCCGGCCTTCCCTTCTCCTTCTGGATGAACCCTTCTCCTCCCTCGACGCCTTCACCCGGGAGCACCTGCAGAACCTTATTCTGAAGATCTGCCGCCAGAGGGAACTGGCCCTCGTCCATGTGACCCACAGTATCGAAGAGGCGGTCTTCTTAGGAGAGAGGGCGCTGGTGATGCACGAAGGGGGATACGATCTGCTCTCCCTCGACGGGATCCGGATGGTGGAAAGAGACCCCGAGTATCGGAAGAGCGACCTTTTCCATCGGTACTGCAACCTGATGAGAAGCCATCTGAAGAGGTAGAGGATGTTGAGGGGACGAACCCTTTGGGCGTTGACGATGATCTTTGCGATCTGGTATCTCCTCGCCGTCTCTTTCGAGAGTCCCATTCTGCCCTTTCCTCACACCGTCTTTTTTGCGCTTCCGCTCTACCTCCGGAAAGGACTGGCAGGACATTTTTTGGTCAGCGGCTACCGGGCCCTGATGGGGCTCCTCTTGGCCCTGGTCACCGCCGTTCCCGTCGGTCTCTATTTAGGCAGGCGGAAGAAGGTCGATGAGCTGATCTCTCCCATGATCTATCTCCTCTATCCCATCCCGAAGATCGTCTTCCTTCCCCTCGTCCTTCTCCTCTTCGGTCTGGGCGATGGCTCCAAGATCTTCATCCTCTACCTCATCGTCTTCTTTCAGATCTTGGTGACGACCCGGGATGCGGCCAAGGGGATCGACGAGGAGCAGATCCTCTCGGTCCTTTCGCTCGGGGCCAGTCCGTTTCAAATCTTTCTCCACACGGTCATTCCGGCCTGTCTTCCCAAGGTCTTGACCTCTCTGAGGATCAGTATCGGAACGGCCATCGCCGTTCTCTTCTTTGTGGAGTCCTTCGCGACCGAAAACGGCCTCGGGTTCTTCATTCTCGACGCGTGGGCCAGGCTCGATTACCTGGCGATGTATGGCGGAATCGTCGGGATGGGCCTTTTGGGGGTGATCCTGTACGAGATGGTCGACCGGATCGAACGAAAGGTGTGTCGATGGATGTTTCCGGCCTAAACGGTCAGGGCCTTTTTAAAGGGAAACGGAGGAGGGTCGACCGAACTCCATCGCCCCCCTCGGAGTCCAAGGACCTCTGATCAGAGACCGCTCATGGCCATCTGGACCACCAACAGATCGTTGGAGACCTTCTGGACCCCTTTGACCCGCTTGATCAGGGCCTCGATCTTCTCCTTTGCCTCCTGAGAATTGACCATTCCGAAGACCCGGACGGTTTCGTCCGCTTCGATCGAAAAGAAGACATGAGAGGTCAGGAGGCCAGATTCGAGGAGAGCGGACTCGACCTGCCGCTGGAGAGAGAGCCTCCTCAGATTGAGGATCGAATCCACCCCACAGGATTTGATCTCTTCGGTCTTGGCCCCCTCGACGATCATCCGGGCGGCAAAGTCGACGCTCAGCTTATCCGTGTTGAGGACCAGGTCGTAGAGGTGGGGGTTGAGCCATTCCTCGTGGAAGGCAAAGTGGATGAACCCCTTCTTGTCCTCGTCCGAACGTTGGATCATCCGTTCCGCCACCTCCTGAGCGACGCCCCTCTCCTCCATGAGCCTTCGGATCCTTTTCTCCAGGGAGCCAATGATCAAGACATGAAAGGCGCAATCAAAGGAGTGGAGCAGAAGTTGGCTGCCCTTTCCGAAGAAGACGGCGTCGCCTTGTTTAGCTACCTCGTAGATCACCGACTGGAGCCGATCGAGATAGATTTTGGGCTTCTCGCTGAAGAGGCGTTCCCAGAGGGCCGGGCTCTTCTCCCCCAACTTTTGGAGGTCGGAGAGGTATCCTAAGTCCTCCGCGGCCTTGAGGAGTTCCTCCTCGCCGTAAAAGGTGTAATTGAGGTCCTTGGCCACCTTTCTCGCAATGGCCTCCCCATTCGTTCCCAGCATCGAAGAAACAGTGATGAAATACATCCGTGGGCCCTCCTTTCTTGATCTCTGAGTTAATGATGGTCATTGGAAAAGATCCTGTCAAGGCCCTTTCCACTTTTTCCTCGGTCCAAGCATCGAAACGGGATTCAGCAGGCGGTCCAGTTTCTTTTTGGGGAGTATGCCTTCCTCCTCGGCGATCTGCCGGATCGTCTTCCCTTCTTGGTAAGCCCGTCTGGCCAGCCGCGATGCCTCCTCATAACCGATGGTCGGGGCCAGGGCGGTGACCAGGGCGAGGCTCTTCTCGATCATCTCCTCGCATCGCTCCCGATTGGCCTTCAACCCTTTCACACAGCGGTGATTGAAGGTGGCCACCCCATTGGCCAGCAGGCGGATGGATTCTAAGAGATGGAAGGCGATGAGGGGCATCATGGTGTTGAGCTCGAAATAGCCCTGGAGCCCCCCCAGGGTGATGGCGGTGTCGCTCCCGATGACATGGGCGCAGACCTGGATCAAGGATTCAGGGATGACGGGATTGACCTTTCCCGGCATCATGGAGGAGCCGGGTTGGACCTCGGGAAGGTGAATCTCTCCGAGGCCGCAACGGGGTCCTGACCCGAGCCACCGAATATCATTGGCGATCTTCAGGAGGCCGACCGCCACCGTCTTCAAAGCGCCGCTGACCTCGACCGAGGCATCGCGGGCGCCCTGGGCCTCGAAGGGAGAGGTCGCCTTCCGAAATTGCCCCCGGATCGTTTTGTTGATGATGGCGATCGCCTTTTTGGCGAAGAGGGGATGGGTGTTGGCCCCCGTGCCCACCGCGGTCCCGCCCAGGGGGAGTTCGTACAGGGAACCCATGGCCATCAGAATTCGAAAGATCCCGAATCGAACCTGCTGGGCATAACCCTCGAACTCCTGTCCCAACCGGATGGGAAGGGCATCCTGAAGATGGGTCCGTCCGATTTTGAGAACGGGGTAGAATTCCTTCGCCTTCTGGTCGAGCGACTCGTGGAGGTCCGTGAGGGCGGGCAGGAGCCTTTCGAGGAGGAGGGTGACCGCGGCGATGTGGAGGGCGGAGGGGAAGACGTCGTTGCTGGACTGACAGAGATTGACGTGGTCGTTCGGATGGACCGGGTGATAGGTTCCCTTCTGCCCCCCCAGGATCTCGTTGGCCCGATTGGCGATCACCTCGTTGGCGTTCATGTGGGTCGATGTGCCGGAGCCGGTTTGAAAGACATCGATGACAAACTGGTCGTCCCATTTCCCCTGCATCACCTCATAGGCGGCCTGTTCGATGGCCCTGGCCTGTCTCCTGTCGAGGAGGCCCAGTTCGGCATTGGCCCTGGCCGCGGCATACTTGATGAGGCCCAGGGCATGGATCAATTCCCGACCGAAACGGTATCCGCTGACCGGAAAATTATCGATCGCCCGCTTCGTGTTTCCCCCGTAATAGGCCTCTTTGAGAACCCGAACGGGCCCCATCGAATCTCTTTCGATCCTGTATCCCTTTTCTGAATTCACCATGGTTGGCCTCCTTCTCATGGATTTTCCGTCCTCAAGATCGATTTCAATCGCCCCACCTGATATTGGGAGCGCCTCTCCGCCTCCTGGAGCCTCTGGATCATCGACCAGGATCGTTCAAGTCCCCGGATCACCTCCTTGGCGGGCCGAAGGGGATGGTACCCGATTTGAAGGGCCGCGATCAGCATCCACCACCAGAGAAGTTCCTCAAAGGACTCTTGGTGAAACCAGAGGAGGTCTTGGTAAAGATTGACCCCTAAAAATTGAGAGGCCTCGGGGTCCTCGAAAAGGTCTTCCACGACCCGAAGGAGGTCCTCCTCTTCGAACCATCCCCCATGGCGGATCAGGAGGTGGATGAGCCTCACCGATCTACTTGCGATCTCTTCCTCAACCCCCAATCCCCTTAACGTATCGACCACGGCCTCATCGATCCATCCCTGCTCGGGATCGGGGCCAAGGCCCTTCGGCCCCTCTTTGCGGTCCATGGCCCTTTTTGCAAAATGGACGAAGAGCCAAGACAAGAGGGTTGGATAGGGATCGGGGGAACCCTGGAGGTTCTGGTGAAGGTATTCGGCCAGGGCCTTGAGGCCTTTCGGCCGAAAGAGCTGTGGCCTCCGGGTGAGGACCGGAAGGTAAAGGATGGCCTCCAATTTCTGTCTGATCTCCTGCGAGAGGGCCTCTCCCGAGGGAGGGCCTTCTAAGGCCTCGTCGACCGCCCTCAGGAAATGGCGAAGCCTCTGTTCGACCTCATCGAGCAAGCTTCGGTCCACCGAGGTTCCGGACCGGGTCAGACGGGCCTCCATGAGCCTTTGGAAGAAAGGGGCAGAGACAAAGGCCCTGAAGGCCTGGCGGACCGAAGAGAACCGGATCTCCCTCAAAGGCGCTTCGAGGTCGGCCACGCCCCGTCCCCCGAGCCACCGGTTCAGCTGCTCATAGTGACCCCAGAGGTTGTCCTGGACCTCCCGGAAGTCGAGGAAGACATGGTACTCGTAGGCCCCCAATTCCGCGTAGAGGCCTTTTTCACAGAGCTCTTTGGAATTTCGGATGTATTGGAGGCCCGAGATGTGATCTCGAAAGAGACAGAAATGGTGGGGGTCCCCCTGAAGGCCCAGGCCCTCGCCCAGGGTCTTCTGGATCAAGATCCTCTCTCCCCCTGCTTCGGTCGAATAGGCCACCGAAGTGCGAACCCAGCCGGAGGTGTGGCCGTAACGGTTATGATAGAGGACGAGGGCCCGCTCCTCTCCCAGACGGTTCGAATAGGCGAAGACGTCTTCGTTGACCCATCCCTCGGGGGTGAAGAAATCGTAGAGCAAAAAATGTCTCACCTCGGCGAAGAGGGGACGGCGCTTTAGAAGCGGGAAGATCTCTCTCTCGTGGCGGTCGATCAACTCGAGATCGGGTTCCTCGTCCCATTTGGCGGTTCGATACTCCATCCCGTATTTTTCTCTAAACCCTTCGATCTGGCCATGGGCGAACATGGGAAGGCCGGGCAGGGTGACCATGAGGGTGCAGATCCCGAAGTATTTATCTTCCCTTCCGAACTGGGCGATGGCGGTCTCCTCATCCGGGTTGCTCATGAAGTTGACAAACCGCTTCAGGATTTCCGGGTTGAACTCCAGGGTATTCTTCATCACCGATCGGTAATTTGCGTTCTCTTCGTCCTTCAGCATGTTCATGAAGGCACTGTTATAGACGCGGTGCATCCCGAGGCTCCGGACAAAGTAGCCCTCAAGGAGCCAGAAGGCCTCGGCGAGGAGAAGCGTCTCCGGGGCCTCCTCTCCCACGCGGTCCACCACCTGCCGCCAGAATTCCTCGGGCATATGGCGGTTGAACTCCTCGCGGCTCATTCCGTGTTCCGCCCGCGACGGGATGGCCCCACCGGTGCCGGGTTCGGGAAACCAGAGCCGCTGGTAATGTTTTTTGGTGAGGGTCATGGCGGCATCAAAGCGGATGATCGGAAACTTCCGCGCGACGTGAAGGATCGTCTGGATCACGGCCTCCCGGACTTCTGCTTTCAGGAAATTGAGCTGGGCCGTATCGTTCCAGGGCATCCGGGTCCCGTCGTTGCCGTGGTACATGTAGCGCTCCTGCCCCGTTCTCCGATCGACCCATTTAAAAACGACGGCCGCATCGGTCCGATCGTAGTAGTGGTCCTCGAGATAGATGCCGATCTCGCCGTGCCAGGAGAGGTCCGGCCCGTTGAAACGATAGGACGGAAAGGGGCTTTCCTCGGATTGAATGAACCAGTCGGGATGGTGGATGACCCATCTCGAATCGATCCCCATGTGGTTGGGGACCATATCGCTCGCCAACCGGATGCCCCTTCTTCCGGCGCGGTCCTTCAAGTTCTGAAAGGCCTCCTCCCCGCCCAGGTCCCCGGCGATCTCGTAGTCGAAGAGGGAGTAGGCCGAGGCCGCGGCCTCCGGATTTCCCATCAACTCTTTGATCTTCTTGGAAGCAAGGCTACGTTCCCAGATGCCGATGAGCCAGAGGCCGGTGATCCCCCAGCGGGCCAGGAGATCCAGTTCTTCATCCGGGATCTGGTCGAGGCGATTGATGGACCGACGATACTTTCTCGAGAGCTGATGGAGCCAGACGTAGATGTTTTTGGCGAGGAGGACCACCTTCGGCATCCATTCGAGATCGGGGCTGAACCGTTCCGGCTCTTCTTCCTGGCCCGTATATTGGTAGACTTCCGCTGGCGGAGGATGGCTTAAGGGAGAGAATCTCCTCATGCGAGCGATCTCTTCTTCTTTGAGAAGGTCGAGGCCCCGGAGGAGAAGGGGGAGATATCGGCCCAATAGATAGCCCCAGCGCTTGAGGATGTATTCGAGCTGGCCCCAGAGGGAATGAGGCACCGCACGGGCGGGGCTCCGGAGCATCTCGAGGAGGGATTGGTCCTCGGGTCCGAAGGTCGGCTGGCTCCTGAAGAAGTCGGAGAGTTGCTCGATGATCGAAGCATAGGCCGTCTCTTCTGCGAGGACCGTGTCATCGAAAAGTTCGAGGAAGGGTGAGAAGGCGGGGTTGACGTTGGCCAGCCAGAGCAGGAGCATCTCTTCGAGGGCGACCTGACGGTTTTCGATGCCCTCCGTCTTTCCTTCCAGGTAGGTGTCTAAGTCGATCTCCCCGCGGTAAAGGCTTATCGAGGGAAACTCTTCGGAGAATTTCCTCAAGGCCTTCTCCACCTCGCCTCTTCCCAAATTTTTATGAAGCCACTGGAGGGCCTCTTCCATGACGAGAGGTTTTTTTTCCTCTCTGTAAAGGGCGACGACATGGTGAAGGATTTCGTCGATCAGACCCATGGCGTAGAGGTCTCCCGGTTGAACGGTTCGCTCGGGAAACCGGTCAGCCTCCCTTTTTGCGTTCATCTGTTGGGCGAATCGCCTGACCGCACGGAGATCGGGAAAGATCACGTTGCCCCGGATCGTGATGAGGGACGCGTCGAAGCGATACCGATCCCTCGCCTTCCGGGAGATGTGGAATTCCATACCGACCCCCTCAGCGACGTGTTTTCCTTAATATAGGCCAATCCACCCCAAGACTCAAGAAAAACCGGAACATCGCCTCGGATTGACCGGATCCCTCTTAATATGATACGTTAAGGGCGAAAAGGGCTTTGAAGGATGGTGTCCGTAGGAGCAGACCCGACGATCAAGGTCGGGACGAGCGGGTTTTCGTTCAGGGATTGGAAGGGGACGATCTATCCCCCTGGTCTTCCCGAGAGGGAGATGCTGTCCTACTACGAGAAGGAACTCGGTTTCCGTGCCCTGGAGGTGAACTTCACCTACTATAGCCTTCCCTCTCAGAAGAGCCTTGCGGCGATGGCCAAGAAGACCTCGCCGGACTTTGAATTCGTCGTCAAGGCCCACAAAGGCCTCACCCACGAGATCCGGGATCGGGAAACGAAAAAGTGGATCGACAATCGGGAGACCTTCCGTCAGTTCAGATCGAGCCTCGATCCGTTGATTGCGGAGGGGAAACTGGCCACGGTCCTGGCTCAATTTCCCTACGGCTTCTTCCCGATCCGAGAGAATTTCGACTATCTTCATAGATTCAGGGGGCTGATGGAGGGGGTTCCTCTCGTTTGCGAATTTCGGAACGAAGCCTGGATGAGAGAGGAGACCTTTGACTTCCTCTCGAAGGAGGAGATCGGCTACTGCATCGTGGACGAGCCCAAACTTCCCCAATTGATGCCTTACCTTCCGAGGGCCACCTCTTCGATCGGCTACTTCCGGTTCCACGGGAGAAATCCCAACTGGTTTCAGGTCCCTTCCTCGGTAAGGTACGATTACCTCTACAGCGAGGAAGAAATCAGGACGTTTGTCCCGGATATCCTGGAGATTTCGAAAAAGACGGCCAAGACCTTCGTCTTCTTCAACAATTGCCATGCCGGCTCCGCGGCTAAAAATGCGGCCCAGTTGGCCCAACTCTTGGCCAAGCCGTAGCAGGCTCGGCCTGGTCAGGGATGGGGGCGACGCCCCTTCCCGGAGAATCCCGCGCGGGCGGAATCCATTTCGATGAACGTTTTCAAGGAGGCACCGTGATCCAGATCGACTTCGAAAAGGGCGGGGGGCTGATCCCGGCGGTCATCCAGGATCATGCCACCGGCCGTGTCCTGATGTTGGGCTACATGAATCGAGATTCGTGGGAGGAGACCCTGAAGACCGGAAGGGTCACCTACTGGTCTCGATCTCGGAAACAGCTCTGGTTGAAAGGGGAGAGCTCGGGCCATTTTCAGGTGGTCCGAGAGATCTATCTCGATTGCGATGGGGACACCCTCTTGATCCGGGTCGAGCAGATCGGAGGGGCCGCCTGCCATACCGGCTTTCAGAGTTGTTTCCACCATCGATACGAGGACGGTCGATGGGTGATCCGAGGGGAAAAAATCTTCGATCCGGAGGAGGTCTATCAAAAGTGAACACCCTTAAATTGGGGATCCCGAAGGGAAGCCTTGAGAATGCCACCATCGAGCTCTTTCGAAAATCGGGGTGGAAGATCGTGGTCAGTGCCCGCAGTTATTTCCCCACGGTGGATGACGAGGAGATTCGATGTACCCTCGTTCGAGCCCAGGAGATGTCGAGATTTGTGGAGATGGGGACCCTCGACGCGGGGCTGACGGGGAAAGACTGGGTCCTGGAGAATGGGTCCGATGTCGTCGTGGTTCAAGACCTGGTCTATTCGAAGACGAGCACCGCTCCGGCCCGGTGGGTCTTGGTGGTGGCGGAGGATTCCCCCATCCGGTCGATCTATGACCTGGAGGGGAAGAAGATCTTTACGGAGCTGGTCAATTTTACCCGGAGATACTTCGCCGAGAGGAACATCAAGGTGGATGTGGAGTTCTCCTGGGGAGCGACCGAAGGAAAGGTGATCGAAGGCCTTTGCGACGCGATCGTGGAGGTCACCGAGACGGGAAGCACCCTCCGGGCCAATAAACTGAGGATCGTCGAGGAGCTGCTTCAGACCAATACCCAACTCATCGCGAACCGCGAGGCCTACGAGGACCCTTGGAAGAGGGAGAAGATCGAGCAGATCTCCCTCCTGCTTCAGGGCGCCCTTCGGGCCGAGGGGATGGTGGGGCTGAAGATGAACGTCCCGGCCAACGATCTGAAGAGCGTCATCGAGATCCTTCCCTGCATCACGGCACCGACCATCTCCAACCTCTTTCAGAGCGATTGGTTTGCCGTGGAGGTGATGGTCTCGGAGAAGGAGGTTCGGGAGCTCATCCCTCAGCTCCTCAAACGGGGGGCCGTGGGGATCATCGAATATCCTCTAAACAAAGTGATCTAACGGGCCCGGGAGGCCCCATCGGTTTTAAAGGCAGGGTGGCATCGTGGGCCTGGAGAAGTGGAAAGAGAAATTCCCCCAAAAATTTTTGGCCGAGGAGTTCATCTTCGGCCACATCCACCGTGGGGATCGGATCTTCATCGGGACCGGATGCGGGGAGCCCCAGCATCTGGTCAAGGCCCTGAGCCAATACGTCCAAAAGCATCCCAAGAGCCTCACCGATGCGGAACTCCTCCAGGTCTGGACGATGGGGATCAACCCCCACGCGGATGAAATATGGAAGGACGTTTTCCGGCACAACTCCTTTTTTATCTCCGATCCCATCCGGGAGGCCGTCAACCAGGGTGCCGCGGACTATACCCCTGTCTTTCTTTCCCAGGTCCCCAGCCTCTTCTACCGGGGACTTGTCCCGATCGATGTCGCCCTGATTCAAACGTCCCCTCCCGACGATCACGGGTTTATGAACCTCGGGGTGAGCGTCGACATTGTCAAGGCCGCAGCCGAAAAGGCCCGCCTGGTGGTGGCGCAGGTCAACCCGCGGATGCCGAGGGTTCATGGCGATGGCTTTATTCATATTGAGGAGGTCGATTTCATCCTCCCCCACGAAGAGCCCATCCTCGAATTTGTCCCGGAGGCCGACACGGCCATAGCCGACCAGATCGGAAAATATGTGGCCCGATTGATTCGAGACGGAGATACCATTCAGATCGGCTATGGGGCGATCCCGAATGCCATTCTGACCCACCTGGGCCAAAAACGACATTTAGGCGTCCATTCGGAGCTCCTCACCGACGGCGTGGTCGAGCTGATGAAGAGGCGGGTCATCGACAACACCCGGAAAACGATCAACCGCGGAAAGACCATCGCCTCTTTCTGTATGGGCCGTCAGGAGACCTATGCGTATCTCCATGACAATCCCGCCATCGAATTGCGGACCATCGATTATACCAACAACCCCCTCATTATCGCCCAACACGAACGGATGACGGCCATTAATACGGCCCTCGAAATCGACCTGACGGGCCAGGCCTCCGCCGAATCGATCGGCAGGACCTTCTACAGCGGCATCGGGGGACAGGCCGATTTTATGCGGGGGGCGGCCCTGGCCAGGGAGGGGAAGACGATCCTCGCCCTTCCCTCCACGGCGGATCAAGGAAGGCGCTCCCGGATCGTTCCCTTTCTCCGGGAGGGGGCAGGGGTGACCCTCCATCGCGGGGATGTCCATTATGTGGTGACCGAATATGGCATTGCCCACCTGCGGGGCAAGAATATCCGGGAGCGGGCGATGGCCCTCATCGCCATCGCCCATCCCAACTTCAGGTCCTGGCTGATCGAGGAGGCGAAGAAATCCCATCTCATCTATCCGGATCAAGCCTTCATTCCGGGTTTGAGGGGAGAGTACCCTGAACATCTGGAAATCCACCGGACGACCAAGACCGGCCTGGGGCTTTTGATAAGGCCCGTCAGGCTGGACGACGAGCCCCTTCTCAAAGAGTTCTTTTATTCCCTGTCGGAGAACAGTCTCTATCGGAGGTTCATCTCCCTGAGAAAGGACATGCCCCATGAACGATTGCAATCCTTCGTCGTCATTGATTATACGAAAGAGATGGTCCTTCTGGCCGTCCTTCGGGAGGGTGAAAGAGACGTCGTGGTGGGCATGGGACAATATTCCATCGATGAGGCCACCTACACGGCCGAGGTCGGTTTTGCCGTCAGGGATGATTACCAGAACAAGGGGATCGGGACGGAGCTGCTCGCCTATCTCACCCTTCTCGCCAAACAGCAAGGGCTTCTGGGATTTTATGCAGAGGTGCTCGTGGAGAACCGCCCCATGCTCCATCTCTTCGAAAAAATGGGTTTTCGAATCGAGAAGAGACGGGACGAACGGATTTACGAGTTGAACATGACCTTTCCCTGAGGGCTCGGGCCCTTTCGATGATTTAGGCAATGGGCAAGGGCCTTTTAACGGATGGGCATTAACCCTCCTCCAAAAAATTCTTTCTCCGTTCATTTTCAAATGAGCCCCCCTCCCCTGGTTCATCGAACCCTTCCTGAGTCTTCCCGGCCCCTTTGACTTGGGAGTCCCCTATGGTATGTTAATGTGAAAGGGGATTGCGGGGGAGCCGCCGACATCCCGGAAATCCCCAAGGACGTTTTCCCTCTTCCGGTTTTGGGGTTTTGGGTTAAGGGGTGTGAAGGATCGATGCCTCTTTCCTCTTTTAACCGGAAGCTCATCGAGGCTCTTTCCGAGTTGTATGCTGAAATGGATCGGCAAACGGCCGAGTTCCGGAGGGCCACGGGACTCCGCTGTCCTCCCGGCTGTGGCCAATGTTGCGAAACTCAAACGCCTCAGGTGACCGTGCTCGAGATGCTGCCGGCGGCAGGAGAGCTGTTTGCTCGGGGGACGGCCGACCGATGGCTGGAGCGCATTGCCTCGTCCGGGGAGGGGGCGAGATGCGTCTTTTACGAACCCGATCCTTCGATCCGGGGAAACGGGCTTTGTCAATTTTACGGTTTCCGGCCCTCCGTGTGTCGCCTGTTTGGTTTTGCGGGGATGAAAGATAGGGAGGGACGATTGATATTGCAGGCCTGCCGTCGCCAGAAGGAGGAGATGCCTCTCCTCGTCGAAAAGGCCCAGGAAGCCCTCTCAAAAGGGGGTGTCGCGCCGAGCTACGATCACTTCTTCCTCAGGTTGTTTGCGCTGGAGCCCTCCCTTCGAGGAGATCGGATGCCGATCAACCGGGCCCTCCGCCTTGCCCTCGAGAGATACGGGCTCATGGTTCAACTGGTTGAGGCCGAGGGTTTTGAATCGGAGAAAAAAGGTGAAAGACCTTGAACTTAGACAATTCTTGCGATCCCGGCCGGAGTCTGAAGGCCCAAGGATTCAGCCCTGAGGTCATTTCAGACAGAGGCTTTTCCTTCCTCTCGCCATAGAGGGGGTTCATGAAAGACTAGCCCTTTGGGGTGGATCATTGGTTGGGGGCTATCTTAGACAAGGGCCTTTCTTTACGGTCTTCACTTCAAGCCGATGAGAGAGATGAAAAGAATCAGGGCCACAAGACCGGTCAAGATGAGTAAAAGGCTTCCGATGAATTTGCGGGCTTGAGGAAAATGGCGGCTCAACGCTTCATCGCGGTCCATATCGGTCGACTCCAAACTCTTAAGAGTCCCCTGGATTGCATGGATATGTCTTTCCATCTCCGCAACGAAGCGGGCTCCTTCCGCATCGTCAGACGTGGCGATCTTCTTTAAATATTTACGGAAGGCCGAATCTACGTTCCGATTATTCAGGGCCTTCGTGAGCTGATACACCCGATCGATGGCCGGCCCGAACTGCGGTTTAATCTGGACCGTCTCGGCAACAAGGTTCTCCATCTCCTTTTGGCCCATATTTTTTCTCCCCCAAAGAATTCGGCCTCTTGGAGGTCATCCGCCCCTTTTCAAGACGAACGCCTTCTGAGCCTTTGTCTTACTCTACCCTCCTTTGAAATCCGTTGCAAGGCTTACATCCCTCAGATCTCCCAAAACCTGAAGGCTCGGCGTCGGCTGGGGCTCGAGATCCTTCCGGCTCGATCAGTCTCCTCCGCCCTGAAGAAGGCCATATGGATCACTGTGTCCTGATATACGAGGGAGGACCCCACGATGGTCTTTCCTTCGAAGCGGTGATCCCAACCGTATCCGACGGATTCGTACCGCTCCTCTTGGCATGTCTTGGCTTCTTCGATAAAACGACTTGCTTCCCTTTCGATGGGGGAGTGGGTTCCTTTTTCCTTTCTAAATAGGGCGTCCATCGCATAACTCTTCACCAGCTTGCCATGAATTTGTTTATAGGCCTGGCTTCGGGAAAGGATGTCGAAACCCACGGCCTTTCCGTTGACGATGACCAAAATCCCTTTCTGATCCTCGAGACAGGGAAAGGCCTTCAGGAAAACGGCCAGCTCCTCCTCCTTCGCCTCGAAGACATCCCTCATGGCTTGGGTTGGAGAAAAGACCTGGGCGTCTTTGGCCAAATAGGTCAACTCATCCCAGACCTCCCTCTGGTTGCTGGCATAGGCGAGCGAATCCTTCAAGCTTCGGCTCACCGATGCCACCTTTTTCGCCCTGGCCTTCTTGTACATCAGATTCCCTGAGGGTTCAAATTCTCTTGAAGCATAGGCCCATCTTCCCTGTTCCGTGCAGCTGACGGGGATGATGGTCTCAGCCCCTTCTTTGAGGAGGATGGTCGTGTTCAACACCCTGTTCTGCTTTGCCCCTTCAAGCTCCTCTCCGTCGAGGAGAAGGATCGGAATATCCGCCCTGTTCACCACTTTCAATTCAGGCACCGAACCGGCCTGGCTGACCTCGGTGATGGTCAGGAGCCTCTTTTCAAGGGCCTCCCCGAGTGTGATATAGGGAGGACCTCCCTCGAGGGAGGTGAATAAGGCAACGACCGCCATGTTCTCAAAAACCCTCGGTTCCCCCAATTCGATCTTCGTCAAGAATTCAACGATGATGGGATTCATCTGTTCCTCCTTTCTCCGATGGGGGCTCTTTTTTGATCCAACCGAACCCGTTACATCGGAAACACACTTCGATCTTCTTTCCCCCGTTAATCAATTTGCCGGTGCCCCCGCAAGAGGGGCACCAGGCCATCTTAAACTTTTCGGGGTCGATATCCCTACCCCTCTTCCCTTTTTTCTCTGACTTCATGTCAACTCTGTCTGAAGAGGTTTACGAGGAGATGACCTCCATTCCGATCAGATCCTGGTCGACCTCCTGCAGGTGCTTGAAGAGATGGATGTCCCAAGTTTTTTGGCTTTTCTTTCTCGTTCCGGTTTAAGGAGATGAAGCCTTCAAAATGGCCCATGATCCGCAGAGTGGGGCAGATCACCTCTCCATGAAAACCCCCTTAGGATGGGTTCTTTTAGTTCATGATAATAACAGGCCAACTACCCCAAAGGGTGTCCTATGTTATTGTTAAAAAAATCCAATAGTTACGAGTTGAGAAGGGGGCTTCCGAGGGGGATTTAAAGGGATGGCCTTTGGATCGTTTCAATCCTTCGAAGGGGAAGGTCAAGATCTTAAGAACAATCCCACCACCTCCATGTGATAGGTTTGTGGGAACATGTCGATGAGACGGACTTGTTGGAGGGCATAGCCCTTTTTCACGAAGAAGTGGACATCCCTTGAGAAGGTCGCGGGATCGCAGGAGACATAGACGATCTTTTCAGGGGCCAATCGTGTGATCTCCTCAGTGATCCTTTTGCCTCCTGCCCGGGGTGGGTCGAGAACCAAAAGTTTCCATCCTTCCCCGGCCTCCCCTAACTTTTCTTCCACCCTGCCCAGGCGGAACTGACAGTTTTTTATCCGGTTGACCTTGGCGTTGTAGCGGGCATCGGCAACTGCTGTCGCATCCTCCTCGATTCCCATGACCCACCCCGTTTCCGCCGCCAAAGGGAGCGAGAGGTTGCCGATGCCCGCGTAGAGGTCGAGGACTCGATCTCCCTTTCCCAAATCCCCGAACTCCAGGACTGTCTGAATCAGTTGAGGATTCTGGTAGGGATTGACCTGGCAGAAGCTTCCCGGAGAGACGCGGAAGCGAAAGGCCATCGTCCTCTCCCCTCTCTTTAACGGAACCGTCAGATTCAGATAAGGATCGCCAAGGAACTCCCAGTCCCCTTTCCTTGTCAGGGCGATCCCCTTTAATGGGGAGGGGGGTTGGAGGAGATCTTTCAGAAATGGCTTTTTCCCCTTCGGAGGCAGACAACCATGCAAGACCAATATCCCTTTTCCCTCATCGGGCGAGACGTTGATTTCGATCTGCGCGGCACCGGAAAGGAGGTGCGGTCTCTCTCGGAGATGCCGGAGGATGAGGTTGATCAGGGAATGAGCGATCAAACATCCTTCCACCTCGACGATTCGACGGGATTGCTGGGCGAAAAACCCGATCCTGCTTCTTTGAACCTTGCACTGGACCCTAATTCGATATCCAAAAGGCGGGGAGGAGGGGGCCGTGGAGATAACAGGGACCTCCTTCAGCCCGGCGATCCTGTGGAGCAGGTCGATCAAGATCTCTTTCTTGAACGTCTCCTGGGCGGAGGGGTCGATATGCTGCCACTGACAACCCCCGCAGGTCCCGAAATAAGGACAGGGGGCCTGGACCCTCAGAGGAGAAGAGGTCAGGATCTCTTTTACCTGGCCGATCAGGTAGTCCTTTTTCTCCGAGGTGATTTCAACGACGACCTCCTCTCCGGCAAGGGTGCCTGGGACGAAGATCACTTTGCCATCGATCCGTCCCACCCCCGTTCCTCCAAAAGCCATCGAATAGATTTTGACCCGCCTCATCCTTGCCTAAGATATCATCCCGCCGCAGAGGATTCAATTGCCTCCAGGCGGGTTCGATTGACTTATCCCCCTTGTTTTGTTAGATATTTACGTCACCCTTACTCTATCTGATGGAGAGGCGTTTTTCCATTCCATGGCCTGGTTCAGAAAGGGAGAGGAGGAAGAAAAAAGAGGGGAGAGGCGGGAGGAGACCAGGGCCTTTGACGAGCTCTGGGTAAAGTGCAAATCCTGCAACGAGATGATCTACCGGAAGGTCATCGAGCGAAACCTCCAGGTCTGCCCCAAATGTAATTATCATTTTCAAATCCCCGCGAGGAAACGGATCGAGTGGATGGTGGATCCGGGGACATTTGTCGAATACGATTCCAACCTCCTCCCCACCGACCCTCTCGAATTCAAGGATTCGAAACGGTATTCCCACCGCATCAAAGAATCCCAGGAGGCCACCGGGCAGAAGGATGCGGTCATCTGCGGCGAGGCGGCTTTCGAAGGGGAGCCGGCGATGATCGCGGTCTTCGAATTCAATTTCATGGGTGGGAGCATGGGGTCGGTCGTTGGAGAGAAGATTACCCGTTTGATCGAAAGGGCCATCGAGAAGAGGATCGGGGTCGTCATCTTCTGTGCCTCGGGCGGTGCGAGGATGCAGGAAGGGATCCTCTCCTTGATGCAGATGGCCAAGACGAGCGCGGCCCTGGCCCGGCTTCACGAAGCGAGGCTCCCATATATTACGGTTCTGACGGATCCCACGACGGGCGGGGTATCGGCGAGCATCGCCATGCTGGGGGATGTCATCATCGCGGAGCCCAAGGCCATGATCGGATTTGCTGGGCCCCGGGTCATCAAAGACACCATCCGGGCGGAGCTGCCCGAGGGGTTTCAGAGGGCCGAATATCTTCTCCAGCATGGGATGGTGGACCTCATCGTCGAACGAAAAGACCTCCGCCATACCATCGCCCTGCTTCTCAAGATGCTCAAAGTCGAAACCCCCAGGTCCTGAGAACATGAAACAGAACGGTTATCAACGATCCCTCAATTATCTCTTCGGCCTCGAAAAATACGGGATGATCTTCGGTCTGAAGAAGATCGAGGCGATCCTCGAGGCCGTCGGCAACCCCCACCACGACCTTCAGGCCATCCACATCGGAGGGACAAACGGGAAGGGGTCGACCGCAGTCATGACCGCTTCGATCCTACAGAAGGAAGGATATCGGGTGGGCCTCTACACCTCGCCGCACCTCCTTCGGTTCACGGAACGGATCCAGATCGACGGAAAGGAGATCGAACCCGAGAAGGTGGTCGAGCTGACGGAGTTTTTGCGGGAGAGGATCGAAGCCGCAGGGGTCTCTCCTCCCTTTACCTTCTTCGATTTCACCACGGCCCTGGCCCTTCTCTATTTCCGGGAGAAGATGGTTGACCTGGCCGTGCTGGAGGTGGGGTTGGGAGGGAGGCTCGATTCGACCAATGTGGTTGATCCTCTGGTCTCCGTGATCACGAATATCGGGAAGGACCATGAGGATGTCCTCGGCAAAGGGATCATGAAGATCGCGGCCGAAAAGGCCGGGATCATCAAAAAGGGGCGTCCCCTGATCACCGCGGCGACCCAACCCGGGGTGATCGGCCTCTTTGCGAAGATCTGTCGAGAAAAAAAGGCCCCTTTCTTCCAGGTGGGAAAAGAATTTCGCTTCGTGTCTTCCGGCGAGAGGACTTTCCATTATGAGGGCCTCCATCGGAAACTCTGGAACCTCTCGTTGAACCTCTACGGGCCCCACCAGCTCGTCAACGCCACTACCGCCATCGGCACTGCCGAAGTTTTAGACGACCTCGGATACCGAATTTCGAACGATGCCATCGTCGAGGGCCTCAAAACGGCCCATTGGCCAGGAAGGCTCGAGTTGATTCAATCCATGCCGCGGGTCCTTCTCGACGGGGCCCATAATCCCGAAGGGGCCCTTTCCCTCCGAGCCGCCTTGGAGCGAGACTTCTCCTACCACCGCCTCATTCTCCTCATCGGGATTATGAAGGACAAGGATATTCCTGGGATCCTCCGCCCCCTGGCCCCCCTGGCAGACCATATCATCTTCACCCGGCCCAAGGTCGAGAGGGCGGCCCCTCCGGAGGATCTCCTGAAGGCCGCGGGTCGAAATGGAAAGAAAGCAGAGGTCGTCGAAGACCTCAAGAAGGCCATAGACCGGGCCCTCTCCCTTACAGGGGAGGACGATCTCCTCTGTATTACCGGTTCCCTCTATACCGTGGGCGAGGCCCGTTCCTATTTCCTGCCCAGAGGAAGGTCATGAAGTCCAACGGGGCGATAGCCTTCCTCCTCTTCCTCGTCCTATTTACCATTTCCCCTGCAGAGGGAAAGATTGCCGAAAAGAGGGTGGGCCGGGAGGAGGGGCCGGTGGACATCGAGGCCGACGAACTTTCCTACGATCGGGATCGGCAAATTTATGAAGCCCATGGAAGGGTGGAGGTGAGAAGGGGGACGCTCTTCCTCCGGGCCGATCACGCCCAACTTCAGATGGCCACCAAAGACCTGGTCGCCTGGGGGAACATCGTCCTCCGGGAGGGAGAGGATGTGCTCGAATGCGAACGGCTGGAGATCAACCTCGATACGCGTTTGGGGAGGATCTACCAGGCCAGGCTCTTTCTCAAAGAGCAGAATTTCCACATCACGGGCAAGGAGGCGGTGAAACTTGGAGAGAATCGTTATCGCCTTATCGAGGGCTCCTTCACCACCTGCGACGCCCCGCGTCCCCCTTGGAAATTTACCGTCAAAGAATTGGAGGTCACGATCGAGGGGTACGGGGTTGCCAAGGCCCCGACCTTTTACCTCGAAGGGGTCCCCTCGCTCTATCTTCCGTGGGCCATCTTCCCGGTCAAGAGGGAGAGGCAAACGGGGTTTCTTTTGCCCCAGGTCGGATACTCGGAGAAGTACGGCCCGGAGGTGAAGACCGCCTTCTTTTGGGCGATGACGAAAGATATGGATTCTACGATCTACCTCGACTATTTGGGGGAGAGGGGGGTCAAGGGTGGCATCGAATACCGCTACGCCTTTGCCCCTGAGACCTCGGGAAAGGCCAATTTCTTTTTCATCGACGATCAGGTCTTGGAGAAGAACCGCTATGCCTTCTTTCTTCAGGGTCAGCAGAAGCTTCCCCAGGGTTTCTATGCGAGGGGCGACGTCAACTGGTTGAGCGATATCCGGTACCAGCGTGACTTCGACGAAGATCTTCCGGGAGAGGCCAAGATCGATGCCCGGAGCCGGCGGCAACTCAGGTCCACCCTCTTCGGAGGCAAAAATTGGGACGGTTTCAGCTTTTTAACCGAAGGATCGGTCTATCAGGACCTCACCCAGGAGAGCAACGACGAGACCCTTCAGAGGCTTCCTCAAGTCGGTTTTTACGCCCTCCCCCAATCTTTGATCCAAACCCCACTCTTTGTTGAAGGAGTCTTCACTTACAACCATTTCTGGCGGGAGAAGGGGGTGAAAGCCCACCGGTGGGATCTCTTCCCCAGGTTCCTCTTTCCTCTAAGGCTCTTCAATGTGTTGAAGGTGGAGCCGAGCCTCGGTCTCCGAGAGACCCTTTATCGGCCCTTTGACGACCCCACCCGACGTTACCAGGGATGGGAGTCCCGGGAGACCTTCGTCGCTCAGATGGAAGTCTCCGCCGAGATCTACCGGGTCTACGAGGCAGACCTGATCGGAGGTCTTTTGGACCTCTTCCCCGTGGGGAAATGGATGCATACCATAGAACCGATGATTCGTTATGGATACAGCCCTCGGGTAACACAGAAGAACATCCCCCTTTTCGATGACATCGACCGGGTGCCCTATGTGAATCAGATCACCTACGGGGTCATCCAAAAGTTCATCGGGAGGTCAGCCGAGGCCAAGGCGAACGCCGGGGCTTGGGAGTACGCGAGGCTGGAGATCTTCCAATCCTACAGTTTCGGTGACCCCTTCGAAAGGGATTCGAGAGGTAGGAAGAGGTCCTTTTCCAATATTCGGGGGGAGCTCTGGTGGCAGTTCAGCCCCTATCTGAGCGGCCGGATCGATGGAGAATTCGATCCGTACGATGGCCATTTCGATACAGGCAACGTGAGCCTCACCCTCCAGGATCGGCGGGAAGACCTCCTCTCGGTTCAATATCGATACGGTCGGAGCCAGCTCGAAGAGCTCTCTGCAGGAGTCCGAATCAAGGTGAGGCCCACCCTTTATCTGTTCGGATCCACCCGCTATAATTTGAAAGACGGCTGGAAGGTCGAAAATCTCTATGGGGCGGAATACCGGGCCCAGTGCTGGACGCTGGGCTTGATGGTCGAGGACAAGGGAGAGTCGCCGGACAAGAAGCAGAGGAAGGAGGTCAAGGTCCAGGCCTATCTCAACCTGTTAGGGCTCGGTTCCTTGGGGAAAAGGCCCTCCCTGATGGGCCTTTAACCAAACAGGGCAAAGGAGGAGAAGATGAAGGGGGTCATTTTAGCCGGGGGCTTAGGAACCCGGCTCTATCCGCTGACGAAGGTGACCAATAAGCACCTGCTGCCGGTCTACAACAAGCCCATGATCTATTATCCCATTCAAACCTTGATCAATGCGGGCATCGACGACATTTTGATCGTCACCGGCGGAAACAATGCCGGGGACTTTCTTCGCCTCTTAGGAAACGGCAAGGAGTTCGGGCTCCGGCATATCAACTATACCTATCAGGAAGGAGAAGGGGGCATCGCGGATGCCCTCAGCTTGGCGGAATTCTTTGCCGCGGGGGAGAGCATCTGCGTCGTCCTGGGGGACAATATCATCGAGAAGAATATCCGGAAGGCCAAAGAGGCTTTTGAGCGACAGAAGGAGGGGGCGAAGATCCTTCTGAAAGAGGTTCCGGACCCCCATCGGTTTGGCGTGGCCGAACTGGAGGGAGATCGGATCGTGAGGATCGAGGAGAAGCCCAAACAGCCCAAAACGAATTATGCCGTGATCGGCATCTATTTCTATGATTCGACCGTTTTCGATTTCATCAAGGGCCTGAAGCCTTCCGAGAGGGGAGAGCTCGAGATCACCGATGTGAATAACCGTTACATCGAGCAGCGAAAGATGACCTATGACATCCTGGAGGGATGGTGGACCGATGCCGGGACCTTCGAATCCCTGCTGCGAGCCAACCAGCTGGTGGCTCAAACCGGGGCCAACAATCTGGATTGATCTTTTCGTCCTCTGACCACGGGCACCCAATGAAACAGGAGGCAGCGATGATTCAAGGCGTGAAGACGAAGATGCTGAGAGTCATTCCGGACGAACGGGGAAGGGTGATGGAGATCCTCCGGGCGGATGATCCTCTGTTTTCGAAGTTCGGCCAGGTCTATTTGACGACCACCTACCCCCAGGTGGTCAAGGCCTGGCACTACCACAAGGTCCAGACCGACAACATCGTGGCGATCCAGGGGATGATCAAACTGGTCCTCTACGATCCCAGGGAGAAATCACCGACCCGGGGGGAGATCAATCAGTTTTACATCGGCGTCCATAACCCGATGCTCGTCCAGGTCCCGAACATGGTCTATCACGGGTGGAAGTGCGTGAGCGAGGAGGAGGCGGTCATCATCAACATCCCCACGGAAGTCTACAACTATGAAGAACCTGACGAGTACCGTCTCCCTCCTCACGGGAAGGACATCCCCTATGACTGGTCGCGGAAAGACGGATGAGAAAGGCGGACGGGCGACGGGCGTGAGGGACGATCGAGGCGGGCTCGAGAGAGGGGGAGGGCGATGAGAATCCTGGTCACGGGCGGTTGTGGGTTTATCGGAAGCAATTTCATCCGGTATCATCTGCAGACCTATCCCGAGAGCTCGGTCATCAACGTGGATAAGCTCACCTATGCGGGAAACCTCGAGAACCTCTCCGACCTTTCTCGGTCCGAAAGGTATCAATTCGTCCGGGCCGACATCGCAGATCGGGAACGGATGGAGGAGCTGGTCGGCAGAGGGGTGGACGCCATCGTCAACTTCGCCGCAGAATCGCACGTGGATCGATCGATCGAAGACCCGAGCGCCTTCATCCGGACCAACGTCTTCGGGACCTTCGTCCTGCTCGAGGCCTTGAGGAAGTATTCGAGGGAGAGGAGGATCCGGTTTCTCCACATCTCCACGGACGAGGTCTACGGGTCGTTGGGAGAGACCGGGGCCTTCACGGAGGAGACGCCCCTGGCCCCCAACAGTCCCTATTCCGCAAGCAAGGCCTCCGCCGACATGCTCGTCCGGGCCTATCATCATACCTACGGCCTTCCCACCCTCATCACCCGCTGTTCCAACAACTACGGCCCCTATCAATTCCCAGAGAAGTTGATCCCCCTGATGATCTCCAATGCCATGGAAGAGAAGGAACTGCCGATCTACGGCGACGGGCTCCATATTCGGGATTGGATCTACGTGGAGGACCACTGCAGGGCCCTCGACCTGGTCCTCTGGCAGGGAAAGGAGGGAGAGGTTTACAATATCGGAGGAGGAAGCGAGCGGACAAACCTGTACGTGGCCAAAACCATCCTGGATCGCCTGGGGAAGCCCCACTCCCTGATCCGGTTCGTCACGGATCGGCCTGGCCATGACCGACGCTATGCCATCGACTTTTCCAAGATCCGGAGGGAATTGGGCTGGTCGCCCACGGTCTCCTTCGAAGAGGGGATCGATCGAACCATCGACTGGTATCGAACCCACTCCGAGTGGTGGAGGAAGATCAAGACAGGCGAGTACCTCGACTATTACCGGCGGATGTATCAGAACCGTTAGGCCGTTGAGGGAAGGACGTCGAGCCACGCGGGCATGGAACGGATCGTCGTGATCGGTGCGAAGGGCATGTTGGGACGGGACCTTTTACCCCAACTCCATTCCGCCTTCGAGGGCGAGGTGCTGGGGTGGGACCTCGAAGAGATCGACATCCGGAACGAGAAAGAGACGATCGAAAAGATCCTCGAGGTTCGGCCGACGATCCTCCTCAATCTGGCCGCCTATACGGATGTGGACGGTTGTGAAATCCATCGGGAAGAGGCCTTTCGGGTCAATGGCGAGGGGACGAAGCATCTCGTCCTGGCCGCAAACCGGTGCGACGCCAAGGTCGTCTACTTGAGCACCGACTACGTCTTCGACGGTCGCAAGAACGTCCCCTATACGGAGGAGGACGAACCGAACCCGATCAATGTCTACGGCCAGTCGAAAAGGGTAGGGGAGGAGGCCCTCCTTCGCTCGGGAAAAGACGGGTTGATCATCCGGACCCAGTGGCTCTACGGCCGGTATGGTCGAAATTTTGTCTCGGCGATCCTCAACCAGGCCAAAGAGCGGCGGGGAAAGGTGGGCGCCGAAAGATCCCTCAGGATCGTCCATGACCAGTTTGGAAATCCCACCTATACAGTCGATCTCTCGAGAATGATCGTGCAGTTGATTCAAAAAGGGGCGGCCGGGATCGTTCACGCTACCAACCAGGGGAGTTGCTCTTGGTTCGAATTCGGACAGACCATCCTGCACCTCTGCGGCCTTCGAGACGTCGAGGTCATCCCCATCGCTTCGGACCAGCTGGACCGCAAGGCCCTCCGCCCCGCCTACTCCGTCCTCAGCACCGAGAAGCTGAGGGGGGAATTCGGGATCGAGCCGAGGCACTGGAGGGAGGCCCTTTCCGATTACCTCTCCCTGCTGAAGCAGCAGGGCGAACTTCAATGGATCGAGGGGTGAGCAATGCATATCTGCATCGTCGGGACGGGTTATGTCGGGCTGGTCACCGGAGCCTGTTTGGCAGAGTTCGGGATGAACCTCATCTGTGTGGACAACGATCGCCAAAAGATCGACCTCCTCAAATCGGGGAAGCTCCCCATCTACGAACCCGGGCTTGAGACCTTGGTGGCAAAGGGCACCAGGGAGGGGAGGCTCCACTTTTCCACCGACCTCGGAGAGGCCATCCGGAAGAGCCTGGTGGTCTTCGTGGCCGTGGGGACACCGCCTCGGGAGGACGGGTCCGCGGATCTCCGCTACGTCGAGGAGGTGGGGAAGGAGATCGCCACCCAGATGGATGGCTACAAGGTGGTGGTGATGAAATCGACCGTCCCGGTGGGCACCGCGAGGTGGTTCAAAGGGTTGATCCAGGGACATCAGCCGAGGCCCATCCCCTTCGACATCGTCTCCAACCCGGAGTTCCTGAGGGAGGGCTCCGCCATCGAGGACTTCATGAGGCCAGATCGAGTCGTCATCGGAGCCGAAAGCGAACAGGCCTTCGCCATCATGAAGGACATCTACAGCGCCCTCTATCTGATCGAAACCCCTTTCATCCTGACGACGCTTGAGTCGGCCGAGATGATCAAGTATGCGACCAACAGCTTTCTGGCCACGAAGGTGACCTTCATCAACGAGATCGCCAACCTCTGCGAAAAGGTCGGGGCCGACGTCCACCACGTGGCCAAGGCCATGGGCCTCGACGGCCGGATCGGAAGGAAGTTTCTCCATCCGGGGCCAGGTTATGGAGGGTCGTGTTTTCCGAAGGATACGCGGGCCCTCTCATGGTTGGCCAGACAGAAGGGCTATACCTTCCGGGTCCTCGAATCGGTCATCCAAGCCAACGAGTTTCAGAAGCAGAGGATGGTCGAGAAGATCGAGGAGATGGTAGGCGGGCTTTCCGGCAAGAAGATCGGGATCCTCGGCCTCTCCTTCAAACCGAATACGAACGACATCCGGGAATCCTCCTCGATCTTCATCATCGAGGCGCTCCTCAAAAGGGGGGCGAAGATCAAGGCCTTCGATCCTGCCGCGATGGAGGAGGCCCGGAAGGTCCTTCCGGAGATCGAGTACGGAGACAACGCCTACGACGTCGCCGTGGATGCGGATGCCCTCGTCTTGGTGACGGAATGGAATCAATTTCGGAGGCTCGACCTCTCGAGGATCAAGGGGCTGCTCAAAGAGCCTGTCTTCATCGATCTTCGAAACGTTTATGAACCGGAGCAGATGAAACGGCTCGGCTTTCGTTACTGCGGCGTAGGAAGGTAGGGTGCCGGCGGGATGGACGGGGAGAAGGATTGGATCTTCGTCTCCGATGCCCATTTCACCGAAAGGGATCGGGAGGCGATGGAGGGGTTTGAGGCCTTTCTCGATCGGGAACGGGATCGAATGGGCCATCTCGTCCTGCTCGGAGACCTCTTCGAATTCCTCTTCGGATTTCGAGGAGGGGGCGAAGAAGGGAAGGCCTTTCCCTATCCCGCCTATCTCTCTTTGCTTGATCGCCTTCAGAGATTGGGTCAGGAAGGGGTTCGAATCACCTATGTGGAGGGAAACCACGATTTTTTCCTTCAGCCCCTTTTCAGGGGATGGCTGAAGCTCGAGGCCGAGATCGTCCCCTTAGGGAAGGAAGAGCGGATCGGAGATCGGAGGGCCTATGTGGCCCATGGAGACCTGGCCAACCCCCATCTTTGGGGATACCGGATCTACCGAAGAATGATCAAGAATCGCCTGACCTACGGGTTGATCGAGGCGGTGGGCCCAGCCTTTTCAAAACGGGTGGCAAGATGGCTCAGCGAGAGGAGTTTTAACAAGAATCATGCGGCCCCTGCTTCGGCCCCACCGCCGGAATTCAGACGGTTTGCCCATCGAAAATTTTCAGAGGGTTTCGATCTCGTCATTCTCGGCCACTCCCATGTCCCCGATCAGTGGGAGGTGATCTTGGAAGGAAGGCGGTGCCTCTATTTCAACACGGGAGAGTGGAGGGAGCGACGCTCTTTTCTCCGTTTCACGCCGCCAGATCGATTCCGGCTGGAAAGATGGGAAGGCACCCCGTTGAGAGATCGTCATGGGACATAAAGCGGTCTTTCTCGATCGGGACGGGACGATCAACGAGGAAGTGGGCTACCTGAATCAGGTCTCTCGGTTTCGGCTCCTTCCCCGGTCGGCGGAGGCGATCCGCCTGTTGAACCAGGCAGGGATCAAGGTGGTGGTGATCACCAACCAGTCGGGGGTGGCGAGGGGGTATTTCCCCGAATCGTTGGTCCATCAGGTCCATGAGAGGATGGTGGACGAGTTAAAGGAACAGGGAGCCCACGTGGACGGGATTTACTACTGCCCCCATCATCCGGAGATTGGGGAGCCCCCTTACCGCCAGAGGTGTCGCTGCCGGAAACCCGAAACCGGCCTCGTCGAAGAGGCGGTGAAAGATCTCGAAATCGACTGCCTTAGGAGTTACGCCATTGGAGACAAAAGGGTGGACATCGAGTTCGGCCGCAAGATCGGGGCCCGGGCCATCCTCGTTCTGACAGGACACGGGCGGGAGGAGCGGGATCGCCTGGGAGACGACCAGGCCTTTTCCCCCGATTTCGTGGCCGAGGACCTCTACGAGGCGGTTCAGTGGGTCCTCTCTCGGGAGGGCCACTCGGGCAGAAACCGGTGAGCGAAGGTGGGGTTGGAGTTTTATATAAGCATTTCCAAAGGGAGGGTGACGATGGCGATCAGCAAGGAGTTGCTCGATATTTTGGCCTGTCCGAAGTGCAAGGGAGATATTTATCTCAACCAGGCCGGAGATGGGTTGATCTGTAGATCGTGCAAGTTGATCTATCAGATCAAGGAGGATATCCCCATCATGCTCATCGACGAGGCCCTCCCTTATACGGGGGAAGAATAAGATCCTGCATTCGACCTTCGAGATTCAACGCTCTGGAACCGAATTGTTCGCCTATCCCGCTTACCTTCTTCTCAAAGCCTTGGGTTTCATCGTCAACCGCCTTCCCGACGGGATCGCGCTCTGGATCGGCCGACGCCTCGGCGACCTGATGTACCTCGTCGATTTTGAGCATCGAAGGGTCGCCCTGAGGAATCTCGAGATCGCCTTCGGAGAGGAGAAGACGAGGGAGGAACGGCGAGCCATCGCGAGGAAGAATTTCCAGAACCTCGGGATGATGGCCATCGAATTCTTCCAGATCCCGAAGATGGACCTGAAGCGCTATCAGGAGAGGGTGACCGTGGAGGGCCTCGAAGGCGCGCTGAAGATCCTCGAGGAGGGAAAGGGAGCCCTTCTTCTGCTTGGCCACTTCGGAAACTGGGAGTTGATGGCCCCGATGGCCAGGATGATCGAGAGGCCGATCCTGGCCATTGCCAAACCGATCAAACGAAATCCTTGGCTGAATCGATGGATCATCGAGAGCCGGCAGAAGGTGGGGTTGAGGATCATCCCGCCGGTAAACGCCACCCCGAAGGTGATCCGGGCGCTCTCCGAGAATATTCCGGTGGCCATCCTCTTCGACCAGCGAGGGAAGCGAAGCCAGGGCGTCTGGGCCGACTTCTTCGGGCGGAAGGTGCCGACGACGGCGGGGTTGGCCGTGATGGCCCTTCGAAGCGGCGCCCCGGTCCTGCCCGTCTTCATGATCCGGGAGGGGGGCGGACGACATCGGCTCATCATCAAGGACCCTCTCCCCCTCATTCAGACCGGACATTTCCGGAAGGACGTCGAGGCCAACACCCAGCTCTTCAATCAGGTCCTCGAATCGATCATCCGCCAATATCCCGAACAATGGCTCTGGATCCACCGGAGGTTCGAGAGGAAGCCGAAACGGCGCTGAGGTCGAACCTTCCTCAGACGTTGCGATCACACCACATCCTCGCATTCTGAAACATCCTCAACCAGGGCGAGGCCTTCCACCTCCGATCCAGGTCCGGAGGAAGCCAGGACCACTGCCATTTGAGGAAGGCCCTTTCCGGATGGGGCATGATCGCTAGGTGTCGGCCATCAGGCGTACAGAGGCCGGTGATCCCGAAGGGCGATCCGTTGGGATTGAAAGGATAACTTTCAGGAACCCTTCCGTCTTGCCGGCCCTCGTCGTCGACGAAGACGAGGGGGGCGAGTTTCTTTTGCAAGATTTCGTCGATGAGAGAAGGATCAGGCGAAAGGAGCCTTCCCTCTCCGTGGGCCACCCAGACGCCCAGGATGGAGCCCTCCATGCCTTTGAACATGATCGCAGGGCTTTCGAGGACCTTCACGGTCACCCAGCGCGACTCGAACCGGCCCGAGGTGTTTCGAACGAAACGGGGCTGGAGGTGATCGGGGAGGCCCCGCCAGGGCACCCACCCCAACAGGGCGAAGAGCTGACAGCCGTTGCACACCCCGAGGGAGAAGGTATCGGGCCTATGGTAGAAGTCGTCGAACATCCTTCTCAGATCTTCGTTGAACCGGATGGCCGCAGCCCAACCCTTGGCGCTCTCGGGAACGTCGGCATAGGAGAACCCTCCCACGGCCACCAGGCCTCTGAAACGATCCAAGGTGATACGGCCTTCGAGGAGGTCGGTCATGGTAACATCCCAGGGCCGAAATCCGGCTTGAAAGAAGGCCGAGGTCATCTCCCGATCGCCGTTACTTCCTTCTTCGCGGAGGATGGCCACGTCGGGCTTATCCCTTCCCTCGAGAAGGATCGCAGGGGTCGGCTGGGGATCGAAGGTGAGGACGTAGGTCGGCCCTCTTCGGTCGAAGATGTTCCGCTTCTCCTCGTCCGCGCATTGCGGGTTCATCTGGAGGCGCTCGATCTGGTAGGAGGTCTCCTCCCACCACTGCCGGAGAAGACGCATGTCCGCCTCGAACACCCTTTGGGAATTGAAGGTTACACCAACCTCCTTCGTCTCTTTGGTCTCGGCGATGATCCTGAAAGGGATCCCGTTAAAGCGAAGCCTCTCGGTGACGTTTGAAAGCTCCTCCTTTCGGCATTCGAAGACCAGGCCGAGCTCCTCTGCAAAAAGCCTTTCGATGGGGCTCCAGAGCCCCTCCATCTCCACCTCGAGGCCGCAGTTGCCAGCGAAGGCCATCTCAAGGAGGGTCGTGATGAGGCCGCCATCGCTTACATCGTGGCCTGCCAGGAGGAGGTCCTCAGAAATCAATTGCTGGATCACGTTGAAACTCACTTTGAGGAGGTCGGGGTCCTCCACATCGGGGACGGCGTCTCCCAACTGTCCGTAGACCTGGGCCAGGGCCGAGCCGCCGAGCCGGGCCTTTCCCCTCGCAAGGTCGATGAAGAGGAGTTGGCTCCGGCCCGGGGCTTTCAGGTCGGGTGTGGCCACTTTGGTGATGTCGGGGACGGTGGCATAGGCGGAGATGACGAGCTGGCGGGGGGATTTGACGATCTCCTCTCCCACCCTTGCCGCCATGGAGAGGCTGTCCTTCCCGCCATCGACCGCGATCCCGAGACGGATCATCAGGTCCCGCATGGCGCAGGCCGCCTCGTACAGGGCCGCGCCCTCTCCCGGAAGTTTGGGCGCCCACATCCAGTTGGCCGAGCATTTGATGTCCTCGAATCGGCTGATGCGGGCCCAAGCCAGGTTGGTGAGGGCCTCTCCCACGGCCATCCTCGCCCCTGCGGCCGGGTTGAGGAGCATCTTGATGGGCTGCTCTCCGATGGAGGTGGCCGCGCCCGTCAACCCGAAGTGGCTCTGGCTGATCACCGCCACATCGCCCACGGTCAGCTGGAGGGGTCCGCAACATTGCTGTCTTGCGATCAATCCCGTGACGCTGCGGTCCACCTTGTTGGTGAGAAACCGTTTCGATCCGACCGCCAAGTTGCGAAGCACGCGAGAGAGGGCCTCTTCCACGGTGAGGGAATCGGAAAGCTCGAGGGGCTTGAGGACCGGGACGACCCTCCGGTCTTGAAAGGTCTTCTGGGGCATCTGGCCTAAGACCCTTGCAAGGTTGAGGTTGACCGGCGTCGTGTCGTCCTTTTCGTCATGGACCACGAAGCGGCCGTCCCCCGTCACCTCTCCGAGGACTTCACAGGCCACCTTCTCCCTCCGGCAGATCGCCTCGAACTCTCCGATCCTTCCAGGCCAGATGAGAAAGCCGCACCGCTCCTGATATTCGGCGATCCAGATCTTCAGGACCGAGAGGGTCGGATCGCCCAGCCGGATCCGCCTCAGCTCGATTCGGCCTCCCGCCTTCTCGACCAGCTCCTTCAGGACGTTGGCAGGTCCGCCCGCGCCCTGGTCGTGGACGCTCAGGATGGGATTTCGGTCTCCCATCTCGACACAGGCCCGGATGACGCGGTTGAGCTTCTGCTCCATCTCGGCATCCCCTCGCTGGACCGCGTTGAAGTCGAGCTCCTCCACGTTTTCTCCCTGCAGCTTGCTCGAGGCCGACCCGCCGCTTATGCCGATGCCATAGGCCGGTCCCCCCACCTGGACGATGAGCATCCCCTTCTGGGGCTCCTCTTTCTCGATGTGCCTTTCGTCGATCTGTCCGATCCCGCCCGTGAACATGATGGGCTTGATCCAGGCCCAACGCTCGCCGTTGGGAAGCCTCTGGTCGAAGGAGCGGGTGAATCCGAGGATGACGGGTTCTCCGAATTTGTTTCCGTAGTCGCTCGCCCCGTCGCTTGCTCGGATCTCGATCGTCAGGGCGTTGGCTAGGTTGGAGGGATAGACCGCCTTTGGATCCTCCCAGGGGAGGTCATACCCAGGGATCAACAGATGGGCCACGCAGTAGGCGGCCGTTCCTGCGACGACCAACCCCCCCCTTCCCGTGGCGTGGACGTCGCGAATCCTTCCTCCCGTTCCCGTTTCTGCTCCGGGAAAGGGGGCCACGCCCGTCGGGAAGTTATGGGTCTCGGCCGTGAAGAGGATGTGGTAGAGGACCTTCGTCCTCTGAAAGGGGCAGGGCCCTCCGGGCCGTTCGGGAAGGATGGTCCAGCACTCGTAACCCCGGATGGCGCTCGAGTTGTCCTTGAAGGCGATGACACTGTTGGAGGGATGGGCCTTCAGCGTCGATTTGACGATCTCCAGAAGCGTCTCCGGCATGGCCAGGCCGTCGATCACCTGCCTTCCCTTGAAATAGCCATGTCTGGAGTGTTCGCTGTTGGCATTGTCGAGGTCCCGGATCTCGACGACGGTGGGATTCCGCCCCTCCTCTCTCACGAAGTAGTCGTAGTAGAACCTCCGATCCCACTCGTCCATGGCAAGGCCGGGGAGTTCGTCAAAGGCCTCCAGGCCTTTTTCGAGGAGGGGGATCTCGAAGACCGGTTCGGGTTCGATGCCCGATTCGAAGCTCTCGAGGGGGCGCTCATAGAGGCATTCGGTCATCCGGTCATGGTGCTCCTGAATGAAGCGGGCCCGGTCTGCGCCCGGAGGCAGACGATAGCGTCTGGAGCGTTCGATCCTGAGGACCTTCTTCAACCCGCAGGTGTGGCAGATGGAGACGAGGTTGGTGGAGTAGGCCGTTTCGAAATTCATCCGGGGACCGACTTCCACGATCTCGGCATCTTCTGGGTAGGCCGTCTTCAACCGGATGTTCTCTGAGACGAACCCTTCCGCGAGGATCTCTCGCAGGAGGGAAAGCTCCTCCGGTTCGAGGGGCGAAGAGGTCTCCACATTGAAACAGTATTCGAGGTGGTCACTCCTCGGTTGATAGAGGTGAAGCATATCTCTCCTCTCGATGGATCGAGAATCTTCCTGCCGGGACGTCTCGGTAAAGGACCTTTCCATCTTTCAAGGCGATGTGGCCATGAACGACCAGGTTCAGGATGTAGCTCTGCCAGGCCCGCTCCTTTTCGTTCACCCTTCGGGCCAGGCTCTCGGCATCGTCCTCGGGTCTGATCAAGACGGGCATCTCGAAGAAGACGGGGCCGTGGTCGTAAGCGGTCTCGTCGACAAAATGCATGGTCACGGCGCTCTGGGTGATCTCGCCCCTCCTGTAGGCGGCGATCACGGCCTCGTGGACATGATGGCCATACATCCCCGGCCCGCCGAAACGGGGAAGGGGACCGGGATGGATATTGACGGTCCGGGCCGGGTCGAGGCCTCTTACGAATTTCAACCATCCGGAGCACATCACATAATCGGCCCGGTACTTCTCCACGAGGGATCGGTATCCCTCGGCTTCGAAGGGGCCTGGCCAGTATTCGAAAGGGACCTTCAGGGCGTCGGCCCTTTTTCGAACCCCCCCATGGGGATGGTTGGAGACGACCCCGACGATGTCGGCGTCGAGGACGGGCGGGTTCGTCCGGGAAAATTCGACCAGCTCCTGGAAACCGGAGCCTCCTCCGGTGGCATCGCCACTGGCAAAGACCAAGACCCTTACCTTTTCAATGCTCGCGGCCATCCTCGTCTCCCCGATGATGGAAGCCTTCCTTTCCATTGGGAGGTGAAGGGATTTCGTCCAAAAGTCACTCCCCGATCGGGTTCTCCCCCAAACCGAGCTCCTTCAGCTTTTGAGGGGTTGGGAGCCCCTCCTCTGACCAGCCGCGGTACTCGTAGTATTCGCTGAGCATCTGGCCGAGGGGCGGGAGATTGGGGGTCAACCCGGGGCCGATCCTCTTGAAGGTGAGATGCCGGAAGGGCAGGGTGTCATCTTTTCGGCTGATCCCGAGCCTCACATTGTAAAGGCGTTTGAGATTGAAGATCCTCTCTCCGGTTTTGAGAAACTCCTCGATGGACATCTCCCTTCCCGTGACCAGTTGATACCACCGAACGATGTCGGTGATCGTGACCCCTCCGAAGAGGATGAACTTGCAGAGCTTGAGGGAGTCCATCATCCCCATGAGGTTCTGGCTTTTGGCGGCGATGATGCCTTTCCCTTTCACCTCGTAGCGATCGACGGGTTCGGGGATTCCCATCTCGGGAGATTTCAAGACCCTCTCGAAGGTGTGGCTGAGGCCGGAGAGGTGGCAGGCCCCCCTCGAAGAGGTGGCAAAGCCCACCGCACCGGCATTGTAGCCCCTCGGGTCATGGGCCGGAAGCTCGAGTCCCTTGATGTGGGGGGCGAATTCGATGGAGTTTTTTCCGAGGATCTCGGAGGCCCTTTTGACCCCTTTCCCCAGGATTTCGCCAAACCCCTCTTTGTGGGCGATCTTTCTGATCATATCGATGAGGGCGGAGGGACTCCCCCACCGGAGTTCGACCCCATCGGTCTCTTCCTCGTCGATCACGCCCTTTTCATAGGCCTCCATCCCGAAGGCGATCACCGCGCCCGTGGAGATGGTGTCGAGGCCGTAACGGTTGCAGAGTTCGTTCGCATAGCAGAGGGCCTCCAGGTCGTCGATCAGGCAGTTGCTCCCCAGAAGGGCAAGGGTTTCGTATTCCGGACCCGCTCCATCGACCCCGGCATAGGGACCCCGGTCGATCCTCACCCTCCTCCCACAGCCGAGGGTGCAGGCATCGCAGAAGTACCTTCCGGTGAGCACGGTCTCCGAGAGGGTCACCCCGTTGATCTTCTCCGCCGATTCCTCCCACCGTCCCACGTACCTCCAGTTCTGGAGAGGGAGGGTTCCCATCGATTCGAAGAGGGAGAGCGACCCCGCCGTGCCCCATTTCCTGAAGTTCTCTGCATTCTTGTTGATCATGGGTCCGAACTGTTTCGGAAGGGACTCCACCTCTTCGGGCTGAAAGACCTCCACCTTCCGGCTTCCGAAGACCGCGATGGCCTTTAGATTCTTCGACCCCATCACCGCGCCCATGCCGCAGCGCCCTGCCGCGCGGGCATCGCGGCCATCGGTCATGATCGAGGCGAGGAGGACCTGATTCTCCCCTGCCTGACCGATGGCGCTGATGACGGCCTCTGGGTGGGTTTCGGACCTCAAAAGGGCATCGACCTCATAGGTATCTTTCCCCCAGAGGTGGGAGGCCTCCCGGATCTCCACCTTTCCCTCATGGACCCAGAGATAGACCGGCCTTTCTGCCCTTCCCGTGACGAGGATCCCGTCATATCCGGCCTTTTTAAGGACGGCGCCCCAGGTCCCGCCGACATCCGATTCCCCGAAGATTCGGGTAAGGGGAGAGCGTGAGACCACCGCATGGCGGCCCGAAAGGGGGACAGAGGTCCCTGTGAAGGGTCCGGTCATGAAGATCAGAGGGTTTTCGGGACCGAGGGGATCGGTCTTCTCATCGGTCATTTCGTAGAGATATTTTGCTCCGAGGCCGCTTCCTCCGATGAAGGCATCGAGCCAATCCCCCTTCAAGGGTTCTTCTCCCATTTCGAAACGGGTGAGGTCGACCCTCAAAATTTGACCGATGTAGCCTTTTCGTTTCATAGGATCCTCCTTCGCTGGCCCAGGGGTCAGGAAGCTATCCCTTTCCACTATGCCATAATTTAAAGAGGATTTCATCCATCGAGCAAAACGCCTTGACAGATGAGGAGCCTCCCTTTACAATGAACTCTAAGAAAAGGAGGTGAGGTCCATGAGATGGCTGTTCCCCCACGCGACCCATTGCTCGACCTGCGGCTCAATGCGTTGGTCCTGAGCATGACGTAAAACTGCTCACCGGACAATCTACATTCTTTAAAAGGCCGGTAGAGGATGCCGGCCTTTTTGTTGCCTTGACAGAATCGTCCGTAATTTTTATGATGGGAGATATTTTAACCGAAAGGAATCGCTCTGATGGGATTTATTCAATCTTCCGAGGTCGTGCCGACGCAAATCGCCCCAGGTAGAAAACGATATCTTTCCCATCTCTCCAATCTGATGATGGTGGTGATCGATTTCGAAGACGGTCCCGCCTCCCAGATGGACCCACCCCATTCCCATCCCCACGAACAGATCTCCTATGTGGTCTCAGGGGAGGTGAAGGTCCTCCTCGGGAACGAGGTCCTTCAACTCGGGCCCGGCGACCTCTTCAGCGTCCCTCCCCATGTTCCTCATAGCGTCCAGGTCCTCACGCCAAAGGCGAGGTTGATCGACGCCTTTTCACCCATCCGCGAGGAGTTCCTGAAATAATCCCTCTTCTATGGGAAGCGAGATTCGTGACGAGCCGGCTGAGAAGAGATCCCCCGATGCCCCCTTCAGGGTTTATGTGGGGCCTCTCCTCTTTCTCGTGGCGATCTTCTTCATCAACTTCCTCTCGAGGGTGATCTTCTCGCCCCTGATGCCCACGATCGAGAGGGATTTAAAGATCGGACACGATGAGGCGGGCTCTTTCTTCTTCCTCGTCACCCTGGGCTATTGCATCGGCTTGTTGATCTCTGGGACGATCTCTTCGAGGCTCCGTCACAGGGGGGCGATCCTCTTCTCCTCGTTGGCCCTGGCAGGCGCACTCTTCTGGCTTGGCCTGACCCGCCATCCCTGGGCGATCCGCTCGGGGCTTCTCGTCCTGGGCTTGGGGGCCGGCTTCTACCTCCCCTCTGGGATCTCCACCCTCACCAGCCTGGTGAGCCAGCGCCACTGGGGAAAGGCCATCGGCATCCATGAACTTGCGCCCAATCTCGGCTTCATCGTGGCCCCTCTCCTCACCGAAGTGCTGTTGAGATGGTTTTCTTGGCAGGAGACGCTGATTGTCCTTGGAGGGGCCTCCTTGATGTCGGGAGCGCTCTTTTTCTTATGGGGAAAGGGAGGGGACTTTCCCGGAGAGGCCCCCCGTTATGACACGTTAAAGGCGATCCTGAAGGAACCCTCCCTTTTCATGATGATCGCCTTCTTCGCCCTGGGAGTGGGGGCAAGTTTTGCCATCTATGCGATGCTTCCCCTCTATCTCGTCTCGGAAAAGGGGATGGATCGTACTCTGGCCAACACCCTGCTCTCCCTTTCGAGGATGGTGCCTCTGGTCACCTCCTTTCTGGCGGGGTGGATGACCGACCGTCTGGGGATACAAAAGACGCTGAAGATCGTCTTCTCCAGCTCGGGATTGACGACCGGCCTGATCGGCCTGGTCCCGGTCCCCTGGGTGCTTCCCATCATCTTTCTCCAGCCCATCTTGGCCACAGGCTTCTTCCCAGCGGGCTTTGCCGCCCTCTCGAAGATCGGATCTCCCCGGACGAAGAACCTCACCGTCTCCCTCACCGTCCCCATCGGTTTCCTCATCGGAGGAGGGGTCGGTACGGCCGGTCTCGGCCTGATCGGTGAGGCCGGTGCCTTCGGCCTCGGTTTCGTCCTCTTCGGCGGGATCGTCGGGGGAGGTGCCTTTCTGGTGAGATATCTGAGACTGGAGGGGGGAGGTCCTTCGAAGTAGCCCCTTCATCCCTCCCGGAGGAGCCTCTGGCGGGCCGATATTTCATCGGAACGGAGTTTGTCTTTAAAGGCATCCCTCTGGTTTCGCTCGACGATCCCTGGAGCAGAATCGGTATTGCCCGACCAGCGACGGCAGAGATAGAGGCTTTCGTAGATCCTGCCGATCCGGTACTCCCTGCAGATCCTCAGGGCCACCGCATAGTCCTCCCCGTAGCTCACATTGGGGAATCCTATCTCTCGAAGGAGGGAGGTGTCGAACCCCCTTGGGGCTCCAAGGCCGTTGATGCGAAGGGCGTTGTTGTGGCCGTTCTCGTCGGTCCACTCCCGGTGGTCGATCAAACCCGGCGGAATCTCCTTCAGGGAGGAGTCGACCAGGGTGTAGGAGCCGATGACCATGGCCAGGCCTTCTTGCCGAAGCTTATCGACCATCCTTTGAAGGGCGTAGGGGCTGCTATAGAGGTCGTCCGAATCGAGCTGGATCGCATAGCGACCGCAGGAGGGATGGGAGAGGGCTTCGTTCCAGCAGCCTCCGATCCCGAGATCCCTTCTTTCGGGAATGTGGTGGATGATGCGCGGATCGATCTTGGCCAGACCGGAGAGGAGGTCGCTTGTCCCATCGGTGGAGTGGTTGTCCACGACGATGACGTTGAAGGAGAAGTCGGCCTCCTGGCAGAGGGCGCTTCTTACGGCCTCTCCGATCGTCTCACGCCGGTCCCGGACCGGGATGACGACCGAGGCCACGACCGGAAAAGGAGCTTTTGCCGATTCGACCGTCTTGACCCGTGGGGGAAGATAGGCGCCGATCCTCTTCAGATGGTCGGTAAAGACCGATTCCATCTCCAGCTGAAGCGACCTATTTCTGGGATCGAGATAAGAAAATAACCTTGCCTCGTAAGGAGATTCCTCCCTCTGCCGAAGGGAGTAGAGCGGTTCGGGGACGTGTTGGATCGGGTGGTCAATGGATAGTTTCAGTCGAAGGTCGTAAAGGCCTGCCCAGTTCACCTCCTCAACAGGACCGTAGCGAACGAGGGCCTGCCTGGCTGCCTCGACCGAGAGGAGGATGAGGGCTCCGAAGTCGAAATCGTCCCTCACGCTTCCCAACTGGTAGTCGTTTAGGGGGTGTATCCTCTTCAGGGAACCGCTCTCTTCGAAGTAGTCGGAATAGGCCAGGCCAGCCCCCCTCGATTCCGCGATCTCGAGAAGCCTCTTCAATCCCTCGGGTCGAATCGAGACGGCCTCCGGGTCGAGGACGAGAAGGAGGTAGCCCGTCTTCACCAGAGTAAGGATTCGATTGAGGACCTTGCCTTCTGTGAGGGAGCTCCCCGAAAGAAAAATGGTTTCTGAAAAAGGCGAACAGATCGATTCCCGGGTAAAGGTCATCAGGGTTTCGACAAGGTCCGTCCGCCTCAAGGGAAGGAACTTCTCCAGGACCGATGGGGAGCCATCCGGAAGGAGGATCGTCAGGGGTTTCATCGATGCCATCCTTTCGTTTCGATCCTCTCCCGGCACCTGTAGGCCAGTTGCGTGAGATTGGGAAAACCTTCCAGATGGCCAAGGGCCAGCATGAGGTTCTTCAGGCCGGCCGGGACATAGGAGAGAAACCTCCGGAGGCCCTTCTCGAGCCCCAAATATCCATAGGCACCGAGGGCCTGCATGAGGCGCTGGGCCGAGGCCTCCCAGAAGATCTTCTCGAACTCATTCCGCGATAGGTTCGGATCGAAGAGGCTGTAATAGTGCTCGAGGAGCTCCATCCGCTCCCCCTCTTCGAATCCGACATAAGGGTCGCAGAGGAGGGAGGCGAGATCGTAAAAGGGACTTCCGAAGCGCATCCCCTGAAAGTCTATGAGATAGGGTTCGCCGTCACGGACCATCACATTTTGCGATTGGAGATCCCGGTGGATGAGGCACGGTTTTGTCCGAAGAAGGCTCAGGGCGAGGTTTAAGAATTCTCCTTCGATCTTCTCCTCATCGGCCATTCCGAGCTCGATCCCGCAGAGGTTTTTGACAAAGTGGGTTTTGAAGTAGTTCTGTTCCCAGCGGTAGAGATCGAGGTCAAACCCTTCCATGAGCTTAAGGCCGCCTCTTGGAAGGTCTTTTTCGGTCAGGCGATGGAGCTTGGAAGCGACCGATAGCGTTTTTCGATAGAGCCGCCTCCGGACCTCCCAGGGAGCGTTTCGGAAGGAAAAGAGGTCTGTCTCACCGAGATCTTCCATGACGACCAGAGAGAGATCGGGGTCGTGCCCGTATACTTTCGGAACGGGCAATCCCATTTCTTTCAGAAAAAGGCCGATGTCAGCGTAGTAGGCGTTTTCGGTCCGTTTGGGATCGTAATGGATCAGGATGGCCGTATCGGTGAGGTTCCATGTGGCCCGAAAAAAGCTTCGGTCCGAACCCCTTCCCTCGAGAGGTGAGAGTTCGACAGGGGTCTTCTCCTCGAGGCCGAAGGCCGCCCTTACAAAATGGATCATCCCCTCTTTTTTCAGACTTAGGATATCAGGCCCCTTGGCCGACAAAGCGATACCTCCCAAAGGCCTTCCACGATTGGAACTCAAGGTTTTGCAACCCTTAATCTTTCGTAGGCTTCGACCGATCCGATCCCCTTCCAGTCTCCTTCGTCGATGACGACGCCCAGAACCGAGCCCGGGTTCTCCCTGATCCTTCTTACCAGGACATCGACGATCGATTCCACCCTGCCCGCTTCAATGGACTTGAGGAGGGAGGTTTCGACCGCATAGATCCCCGTGAACTGGCAGGCCCTCCTCCCTAAATTTTTCAAAATCCCCCTGAGGTCGCAGACGGCTCCGTCTTCGTCAAGATTTACATTGAGGAGAGGGCCCTGGCTTCTAAGGGCGAGGGTCACCTCGGGCCGCCTCTCCTCGTGTGCCTCTCGGAGGCGTTCGAGGGGAAGGTCGGAGAGGATATCCCCGTTGTAGCAGAAGATCGCCTCGTCCTCTTTTAGAAGGTCCTCGATATTTTTTAGTCCCCCTCCGGTGTCGAGGAGCACGGGTTCATAGCGAAAGAGGATCGGAACCCCCCGCCACCTTCCCTCCGGAAAGGCTTGGCGAAAGGCCTCCGGAAGGTGATGGGTATTGACGATGAGGCGGTCTACGCCGGCATCGATAAGGTGATCCATCGCATAGGTGATCAGGGGACGGCCTCCGATCTCGAGAAGAGGTTTCGGACACCTCTCGGTCAGAGGCCTGAGGCGCTTTCCAAGTCCCGCGCCGAGGATAAAAGCCGTCCTGAACCGTCGTTTCTTCATACCCGTTTCGTCTCTTTCTTCTTTCCGAAGTCGGGATCGATCTTCACCAGGCCTGTAACGATAAACCCGGGGATGGTGGCCGCCATCACATAGAGGAAGAAGTCGGGATAGCCCAACCGTTCCTGGAGCCAGCCGCTTGCCATGGCGGGGACCATCATGGCGAGGGCCATGATCCCGGTGGCGATGGCGTAGTGGACCGTTCGGTATTCGCCCTCCGAGATCATCATCATGAACATCGTATAGGCCGTAAACCCGAAGCCGTAGCCAAACTGTTCCAGGCCGATGCAGAGGGTGATCCAGAGGAGATGGGAGGGCAGGGCCTGGGAAAGGTAGACATAGACGAGGTCGGGCAGGTGGAGGGCCGCTGCCATGATCCAGAGCCAGAACCTGAGCCCCTTTCGATAAATGGCATACCCGCCCAAGAGACCTCCCAACATGAGCGAGATGACCCCGACGGTTCCGTAGACCATCCCGACCTGGGAGGTGGTCAGTTCGAGTCCCCCCTTGTGCCGGGGATCGAGAAGAAAGGGCGCGATGATCTTGACGATCTGGGTCTCGGCAAAACGATAGAAGAGAAGGAAGGCGAGGATGGAGAAGATCTCCCTCTTTTTGAAGAAGAGTCCGAAGGGACGGAAGAAGTCGGGGAGAAAAGAGGCCGCAGGCCTTCGGGGTGCCGGTTGATCCGAATCCGGAAAAGGGAGGACCAGGGAGTGGTAAAGGAAAAAGAGGAAGAAGAGCCCCGAGACCATCAAGAGAGCCATCGTCCAAGAGGCCGGAACCGACTGCCCCCTTCCCTCGAGGGTGCCCGCCAGGATGACCAGCCCGCCCTGGGTGGCGATCATGGCGAGACGGTAAAAGGTGGTCCGGACGCCGACGAAGGCGGCCCGATGATGCTCCTCCAACCCGAGGAGGTAGAACCCATCGGCTGCAATATCGTGGGTGGCGGAGCAGAAGGCCATGAGCCAGAAGAAGGCGAGGGTGAGCTGAAAAAAACGGGAGGTTGGGAGGGAGAGGGCGATGGAGGCCAGGGAGGCCCCGACAAGGAGCTGGGTGAGGAGGATCCAGAATCGTTTCGTTCTCAAGAGCTCGACCAGGGGGCTCCAGAGGGGTTTGATGACCCAAGGGAGGTAGAGCCAGCTCGTGTAGAGGGCGATTTCGGTGTTGGAGATCCCGAGGCGCTTATAGAGCACGACGGAGACCGACATGGCCATGGCATAGGGAACCCCCTCGGCCACATAAAGGGAGGGGACCCAGGCCCAAGGGTTTCGTGAGGCGGGTCTCTTCTCCATCGTCAATAGCCTCCGCCCGTCCCTGATCTTTTTAGGCTTCTCAATAAATTTTCTTCAGGTCGGTTCCCGGAAAATAGTGGGTCAAGATCCTTTCTGCCGAACATCCCTTCAGGGCCATGGCTGCCGCGCCGATCTGGCAGAGGCCGACCCCGTGTCCCCAGCCCGCCCCGAGGAGGATGAAACGATCCGCCTCTTTCCTCACGACGAAGGCGCTGCTGTAGAGATGGCTTCTCGAGAGCCAGCGTCTGATCTCGAGCTCCTTTCCCACGACGAAGGTTCTTTTCGTCCCGGCGATCTTGAGCCGCGAGATCCTGCCCGAGGGACCGCGTCGAAGAGGGACGATCTCCTTTAGGGCTCCAAAGTCGATTCCCGACTTTATCTTTAGAATCTCCTCCAGTTCCTCCCTCGGATATTCGACCCTCCACCTGAAGAAGTCCCTCGTCTTGAGGTCGGTCTCTGTCAGGACCTTTCCGAGAAGTTCTTCGTCCTCCACGTTGCAGTAGGCCTCGGGCCTCGATCGGATCCAAGCCTCGACCTCCTTCTCCCCGAGGAGAGGCGGAAAGGGAGAAGGGCCGTCCGAGATGCTCCTGAGATAAGGAATCGAACGGTCCTCCCAGGCAGTGGGGTAAATTTCGGTGATCCCCCCACAGGCCTTGGAATATCTGGCATCGCAGATCTCCTCACCGAAGACCATCACCCCTCCACGGGTCTGTTCGATCGCCTCTCCTACCCGGGGAGCGATCTTTGTGACCCCCTGATACCTCTGGCAGTGGTCCTCCGAACAGACATCGTAGAGGTCGTGTTCGCTCCGGCCATAATAACGGAGGATTTCGTCTTTGCCCTTCTCTCCCTCGATGGGGATGTCCGAGCGGCCCTTCCGACCCAGGCCCGCAAGAAGCCAGCTCCTCGAGAGGATGGCATGGGCCTTGAGAAACTCCATCGGCGCCTCTGGATTCATCTCGGAGGAGACGACTCCCGCAAGATACCCCTCGAGGTCGACCTCGTTGATGGCGCAGATCGTGCCGTCCTCCCTCAAATGGAGGAGGAGATCTCCGGGAAATGTGAGGTCCTCCTTTCTCTCCCAGTGGAATTGGCTTCCCAGGGTGACCCGTTCGAGGGTGAAGAGGGAACCCCGGGTCCCCGCGAGCCTGATCAAAGGGCCGGGGGAGATTTCAAAACCCCCTTCGTTTCTGAAAAGGAGCGAGGGGGGCCTCGGCCTCAGGAGAAAACGGCCAGAGACAGAGCCGATCCCTTCCATAAGAAAAGGTCCATCCAGTCGACCGGAGAGCTCCGCCGCCCCGTCTACAAGGCCAATCTTTATCTTCGGTGGAAGATTCATCGTCTCTGACATGGACGCCTCAAGCTTATTACGTCCCCTTCGGGGTTGTCAAATCGAAGCGGTCGTCTCTCCTTCCCTTTCCCTTGACCGTCGATCCGTTCTAAAATAAGATGGTCTGGCGAGTTCCGGTAGAGGAGGAGACCATGCCGGCCTGCATCGCCCATCTGCTCATCTGCAACAAGGCGGTCAAAGTCCTTCAGGAGGGAGACGAATACGAATCGTTTATCGCTCTTCTCGATGCCGACCAGCATAAACCCTTTCTCAACCTCGGCGCGATCGGCCCTGACCTCTCCTATTTCGGGACCGAGTGGAAGGGGCTTCAGAACCTCCTCCTCGAAGGGTCGGACAAACCCCTCGGCGTGGACGGCTGGTCCTATCTTCTCCATTCGAAAGACCCCAATCGATTTCCCCTCGCCCTGATCGAGCTGATCTGGAAGGATACCCGTTGGGAGGAGGAGGAATGGGAGGGCGTTGACCTCGATAAGTTTGCCTTCACCTGCGGGTATCTCTCCCATATGGCCGCTGACCAGATCATCCACCGGAGGGTGAACGAGATCGCCGGCCCCTATTACCGCGCAGGAGAGAACCGGAAGCTCCACCGCAGGTGCGAGATTTACCAGGACGTGGCCCTTTTTCAGACCCTTTATCCCGAAGAAGATTTCATGGAGAAGGCCTTTCATCGCTGGGTCGATATTTCGCCCGAAAGTTCACGCAACGCGCCGGATTGGTTCCGCTATTATCTCCAGAGGGCCTTTGTCGAGACCCATGGCGTCTTTCCGGAAGAGGGGAGGATCGAAGACTGGCTGGACGGGTTGCTCCTCATCCTCAGGGGCCTCAAGTGGATCGGCCCCTACAAAGTCGCTTATGAGGAGTGGAAGGAACAGGGGATGTCCTCGGAGAGCTTCTCTCTCTTCTTCAAAGACTACCTTTCCCTCTTCTTTGAGGCCGTCGAATTGACCGGGATCTACTGGAGGGCCGTCTTCGAGCTTTACGACCCGCCGGAGGGAACCCTTCAGATCGACGATCGAATGCGGGCGCGATTCCGAAGGATCGTTCAGAACGCCGATCTCTCCTCTCCCCTTCAGAGGGAGATCTTGAAGGACGCCCGGGCCGCCCTCCAGGCGAGGGTCCCCCGCAAGTTTGGTCCCCTCGTCAGAAAGGCCCAGCGACCTATCAATCGAGAGGCGATCCTCTCCATCAAGGCCGAGGATGTCGGGAGATTGGAAAAAGGGAGGGCGGTTAAAGGATGACCGTCTTCTTGATGGTCCGGACGACCTCTTCTGGATCGTCGACGACCTGAAGGATGCAGAGGTCTTCAGGAGAGATCTTGCCTTCTTTGAGGACGACCTCCTTGAGCCACTCGAGGAGGCCCTTCCAATAGCTGGAGCCGACGAGGATGACCGGGAAGGGCCTGATCTTCTTCGTCTGGATGAGGGTCACGGATTCGAAGAGTTCGTCCATCGTCCCGAATCCGCCTGGGAGGATGACGTAGGCCACTGCATACTTTACGAACATCACCTTCCGGACGAAGAAGTAACGGTATCTGAGCTGGATGTTCGCATAGGGGTTGGGTTTCTGCTCCATGGGGAGCTCGATGTTGAGGCCGATGGAGTTTCCTCCTGCCAGGGCCGCTCCCTTGTTGGCCGCCTCCATGACCCCCGGGCCTCCGCCCGTGATGACCGAGAACCCGTTCTCCGCCAAGAGCTGGCCGATCCGTTCGGCCTTCTGATAGATCTCGTCGCCCGGTTTGACCCGGGTGGAGCCGAAGATGGAGACCGCAGGGTGGTACTTGGCAAGGGTGTCGAACCCCTCGACGAACTCTGCCATGATGTGGAACATCCTCCAGGATTCCTGGGCCGAGATCCGGTCGACGACGTATTGATGGTTATTCGGCATGGCTCCCCCCGACCCTATTATGGGTTCTTCACTTCCTTTCGTCAATGGTTCTGTTCATTCTATCGGCAACTTTCGTTGAAAATTTGAGGTTTTTGTTTTAGGAATCGGTTAACCTTTAGAACCGGGAAAGGGCCGAGGTTGATCCACGTTCAATTCTTGGGAGGGGCGAGGACTGTCACGGGCTCGGCCACCCTTTTGGAGAACCGTTCCTGGAAGTGCCTCATCGACTGCGGATTGTTCCAGGGCGGGAAAGAGGTGGAAAAGAGGAACTTCCGTACCCGGCCTTACCATCCCCGCGACCTCTCTTTCATCCTCCTGACCCACGCCCATATCGACCACAGCGGACTCCTTCCCAGGTTGGTGAGGGAGGGTTTTCGGGGAAAGGTGGTCTGCACCGGGGCAACCTTCGACCTGTGCCAGGTGATGCTCAGGGACAGTGCCCATATCCAGGAGATGGAGGCGGAGTGGCAGAACCGCAAAAACAGGAGATCGGGCGGAGAGGGGATGGAACCGCTCTACACACTGAAGGATGCCGAAAGGAGCCTCCATTATTTCCTCCCCATCCCTTATCGCGAAACCCTTTCCCTTGCCGACGGTCTCTCCGTTCGTTTTCAAGACGCAGGCCACATCCTCGGTTCGGCCATCATCGAAGTATGGGTCGAGGTGGGAACCCAGAAGAAGAAGCTGGTCTTTTCCGGAGACCTCGGGTCTTCGGGACAGCCCATCGTCAAAGACCCCACCTCCATTCGAGAGGCGGATCTCCTCTGGCTCGAATCGACCTATGGAGATCGGCTCCACAAATCGAAGGAGGAGACGGAGAAGGAGCTGTTAGGGATCGTCCAGGAGGCGATCCGGGATCAGGGGAAGGTGATCATCCCGGCCTTTGCGATCGAGCGCACCCAGGAGATCATTTACACGATCGGACGATTTATGAGACAGGGGCTCCTTCCCTCCATCCCCATTTATATCGACAGCCCCTTGGCGATCTCGGCCACAGAGATCTTCAAGAGACATCCGGAATGCTTCGATGGAGAGATGGTGGATGTCCTTGCGAGGGGCGAGGACCCACTGGCGCTTCCGGAGATCCACTATACCCGGACCACGGAAGAGTCCAAGGCCATCAATGAAGACCAGAGGCCGGGGATCATCATCTCGGCAAGCGGGATGTGCGATTCGGGAAGGATCAAACATCACCTCAAGCACCACCTTTGGAAGGAGAAGTCCCATATCGTATTCGTCGGCTACCAGGGGGAAGGGACCGTGGGGAGAAGGCTCGTCGATGGCGCCCAGAGCATTCGGCTCTTCGGCGAGGAGATCGCCGTGAGGGCAAAGGTCCATACCCTGGGAGGTTTTTCAGCCCATGCCGACCAGAAAGGGCTCCTCGATTGGCTCTCCCACTTCGAGAATCCCGACCTGGAGGTCTTCGTCAATCATGGCGAAGAGAAGGCCTCCCTGGAACTGGCCCGTCAGATCCGGGAGCGGTTTTCTTTAAAGGTGAGCGTCCCGCGCTGGCAGGAGAGGAGAACCCTCTTCGGGCCCGAAGGGAGCTCCGTGATCGAAGAGGAGGTGGGCCCGGAGGAGAGATCCGAGGAAAAACTTCATGACCTTCTGAAGCACCTGGACAGAAATTACAAGAGGCTTCGGAAGAAATTTAGGTCCCTCAGAAGGAGGGCGAGCGAGGAGATCTCCGACCCTCGCCAACTCAGGCAGTTAGAAGAGGTGAACCGGAGGATCGAGGAACTGGTCTCGGAGCTTTAAGGGCCGACAGGGATCGAACACGAAAGGGAAATTCACATCGGGAGGACCCTTTGTGGTAGCGCTGGTCAAGATCGGGATCGTTTTCCTGGCGATCCTTTTTATGATCCATCGGAAGGTCAGCCTCTGGGTAGCCCTTCTTGTGGCCACTTTTCTCCTGGGCCTCCTTTTTCATTTGCCCCTAAAGAAGATCGCCGAAGGGCTGGCCTCTTCGTTTGCCGACGGGCGGACGCTTTTGCTCCTCAGCGCCTTCTTCTCCATCCTCCTCTTCAGCAATCTCTTGAAAGAGACGGGGCGGATGAATCAGATCATGGAAGGGTTTCGAGCCACCCTGAAAGATGCCCGGCTGGTGATCGCCGTGCTCCCCGCCATCATCGGATTAATGCCCATCGTGGGAGGGGCGCTACTCTCCGCACCTATGGTCGTCGAGAGTTCGGATGAGCTCAAGCTCTCTCCCGAAAGGCGGACCTTCATCAATTACTGGTTTCGCCATCTCTGGGAGTATGTGCTTCCGACCTATCCCGCTCTTCTCCTGGCGGCGTCTCTGATCGGCGTCCCGGTGAGAAGGCTCTGCTGGCTCAATCTCCCCCTCACACCGGCCGCCCTTCTGGGCGGAATCCTCGTGGGCTACCGGGGCGTTTCAAAGGGGAGCGGGACTTCGGGATCCCTTCCGAGGAGGAATTCCTTTTTGAGCCTGTTGAAGAACCTCTTTCCCCTCGCCTTTGCCCTCTGCCTCGTGGTGGGGTTTCAGGTGGAGCTTGTCATCGCCTTCGGGATCACGATCGCCGGGATGATCGTGGCTTTCAAGATCGGGAAACAGGCCCTGATCAAGGGAGTGAAGGAGAGCCTCGGCATCGAGCTGCTCTTGGCGATCGCCTTCGTCATGGGGTTCAAGAATGTCCTCGAATCGTCCCGGGCCATTCCTGCCGTGTCAGAGGCCTTGGCTCGCCTGGGCATCCCCCTCTTTCTGATCGCCCTCCTCATCCCGTTCCTCGTTGGCCTCATGACCGGCATGACGGTGGCGCCCATCGGAATCGGCTTTCCCATCCTCATCCCCTTGCTTAGACCTCACCCCCATTTTCACGCCTATATGATGCTCGCCTTTGCAGGCGGGATCTGCGGGGTGATGCTTTCCTTTCTCCATCCCTGTCTCATTCTGACGAGGGAGTATTTTAAGGCTGACTGGAGGGGTCTCTACCGGTTGCTCTGGTTTCCCGTGGTCTTTGTCCTCCTTGTGGGGTTTCTCTGGGCCGCCTTTCTGAGCCAATCCATGATGTGAGGGAGAGGGCAAATGAGGGGTAGGATTCTTATCTTTTGTTCAACGATTGGCATCCTGTTCTTCCTCTTCATGATCGAATCGGCCTGGTCCGGCCTCGTCATCGAGGAAGTCCATCAGGATCGGGAGGGGAGGATGGTCAAGATCATCCGGTCCTATTCGGGCCATCAATTTCGGACGGACCATCCCGAGGCCGGAGTCTCCACCATCATCGATTTTGAGGGGGATCGGTTGGTGATGATCGACCATGGCTCGAGAAGTTATGTTGAGATAAAGTTTTCCCTCTGGGAGAGGGAGGTGGCGGAACGCCTCAAGAGATCGGTGCCCCGAGTAAGGACCAGGGAGAGGCGAATCACGGTGATTCGGACCGGCCAGAGGGCCGTGATCAACGGATTTAAAACCGAGAAGATAGAAGTCCGAGCCGATGGCGAGCTGCTCGAAGAGAACTGGATGACCAGGGACATAGACCTCGGTGAGGTGGAGAGGGTGATGGAGAGGCTGGCCAGGAGTTTCTCCAAGGAGTTCAAGAGGGAGATGGAGGAGGGCCGGGAGATCTACGAGAAGTTGAGGCCCTATGGCCTCCCCATCTTGACGATGGACTACCAGCTCACCTATGGCCTGGGGCCGATCCCCGTCATGGAGGTCAAAAAAATAGAGAGAAAGGAATTGGGAAAGGACCTCTTTTTACCGCCCCCCGATTATCAGCGAATCCTGCCGGAGCCTTCCAAGAGATGAGCTTCTTCGATCGCTTACTCCTTTTCCAAGAGGCCCTCTATGGAGGAGATGGCCTTTTGGGCGAGAATTGGAGATCGACCTGATCGAGGCGGGGGTCGAGGCCTGCCGAAATATTGTTTTCTTCCAGAACCCCGATGACCACGACCACCTTGACCGAGGTGATCGTTCCCGGGATGAGGTGTCCTCCCAGGGTGACGACCTGATCACCCATCACGGTGGAGGCAGAGAAGTGGGCATGGATTTCCGGCCTCCCATCCTCTCTCGTGGCGATCCAGCCCGTCAAGGAGACGATCTCCATGGGCTGATCCAGTTCCAGGTAGAGACGATGTTTCGGCTCAACCTTCAGGTCGGGAGGGAGGACTTTGAGGTTGCGGAAGGTCGCCTTCCTCAACGCCCCGATGCCCGAGAGGAGGATTCCCGTCTGGATATGCTCTTTTTCGACAAGCGCCTCGATCCCTTTGAGGAGATCGACCCCCATGGCGAGCTTTCCCACGACCACCCGGCCCATTTTGGCCCTGCCTATTCCTTCCAAAGGATCGTCACGATGTTCCATCGGGTCCTTCCTTGTTTGATGAACGAAAGGAACTAACCTTTTTCCTGGCTCGCAATTTTTGCCCAGGTGTCGCGGAGGGAAACCACGCGGTTGAAGACGAGGTGCTGTGGGGTGGCGTCCTTCGAATCGAGGCAGAAGTAGCCGAGTCGCTCGAATTGAAAGCGGTCCTCCACCGTGGCGGAGGCCAGGCTTGGCTCGAGACGGCAGGAGGAGACGATTTCGAGGGAATTTGGGTTGAGATAGGAGAGAAAATCCTCCTCTCCGGCCATCGGGTCTGGCACCTGGAAGAGGCGATCGTATAGCCGGACCTCGGCAGGGATGGAATGTGCTGCTGAGACCCAGTGAATCACCCCCTCCACCTTTCGACCCTCCGGTGGCGACCCATGAAGGGTTTGAGGATCGTAGGTGCAGTGCACCTCTTTGATCTCTCCCGTTCGTTCATCCTTCACCAGGCTCTCACATTTGACGAGATAGGCATACCGAAGACGGACCTCTCGGCCGGGAGCCAATCGATTATATTTCTTGGGAGGGTTTTCATGGAAGTCCTCTCGTTCGATATATAACACCCTGGAGAAGGGGACCTTTCGGGTCCCGAAGGATGGTTTCTGGGGGTGATTAGGACATTCGATCTCTTCAACCTTTCCTTCCGGGTAATTATCGATGACCAGGCGGAGCGGTCTCAGGACGGCCATCGCCCTTTGGGCACGTTCGTTCAGGTCTTCTCGGACGCAGTGTTCGAGGAGGGAGAGATCGACGAGGTTCTCCCGCTTCGCCACGCCGATCTTCGAACAGAAGTTCCGGATGGCCTCGGGCGGATAGCCCCGCCTTCGCATTCCAGCCAGGGTGGGCATTCGAGGATCGTCCCATCCGTTCACCAGACCCCTTTCGACGAGTTCGATCAACCTCCGTTTGCTGAGGACGGTATAGCTGAGGTTGAGTCTGGCAAACTCGATCTGTTGAGGGTGACACTCGACCTTCAGTTGGTCCAAGATCCAATCATAAAGGGCCCGGTTGTTTTCGAACTCGAGGGTGCAGATCGAATGGGTGATCCCCTCGATGGAATCGGAGAGGCAGTGGGCGAAGTCGTACATGGGATAGATGCACCACTTCGTTCCGGTCCGGTAATGGGGGGTCCGCTTGATCCGGTAGAGGACCGGGTCCCGCATCGTGATGTTGGGAGAGGCCATGTCGATCTTGGCCCGAAGGACATGGGTGCCATCTTCAAATTCCCCGGCCCGCATTCGTGCGAAGAGATCGAGATTCTCTTCGACGGTCCGGTTGCGATAAGGGCTCTCTTTCCCCGGCTCGGTCAGGGTTCCCCTCTGTTGGCGGATCTCCTCGGGGCTCAGGCTGCAGACATAGGCCTTGCCCTCCTTGATCAATTGGACGGCATATTGGTAGAGTTGTTCGTAATAATCCGAGGCGTAAAAGAGGCGGTCTTCCCAGTCGAAGCCGAGCCATCGGACGTCTCGGATGATGGCATCGACGTATTCCTGGCTTTCCCCGCTCGGGTCCGTATCGTCCATCCGGAGATTACAGGTCCCTCCGTACTGGGCGGCGATTCCGAAGTTGAGACAGATCGATTTGGCGTGGCCGATATGGAGATAGCCGTTCGGCTCCGGAGGGAAGCGCGTGGCCACCCGCCCTCCGAACCTGCCTGTCCGGTTATGTTCATCGATGATCTCCCTGATGAAATCGGTCGGCACGGGAGCGGTCGATTGGCTCATAGACAAGCTCCTTTTCCGGGATTTCCGATGAGCGAGGTCTCCCTCGTTTTAGGCAAAATCCGTTTGATATCCGATGGCTAAGATGATAAAATTTATAACGCCATCCGATCTGAAATACAAGGGAAGGGTCAAAAAAGGGTTCTCCGAGGGGGAGGTATGGACCAGGTCAAAGAATTCATTGTCAAACATTTTGAGAAGATCCTCGTCCTCATCATCCTGGCGGCCGCCATCGTCGGGACCCACCTCATCGAGGAGAAATCGATCGTCCTCAATTTTTACTACCTCCCCGTCCTCGCCTCCGGTTATTTCTTGGGGAGGCGATTGGGGGTTCTGACCGCGGTCTTTTCGATCCTCATGATCGTCATCTCCGTCATCCTCTTCCCGGAGAGCTTCTTCGAAAGAGGGGAAGTCCTGAAGGGCTCCTTAAAACTTCTTTCATGGGGCGGGTTTCTCATCCTGGCCAGCGTCACCGTGGGGACCCTTTACGAGGAGAACGAACGACGGCTGAAGGATTTGAAGAATGCCTACATCGGAGTCCTGGAGGTCCTTTCGAAGTATCTCGAATCGACGGACCGCTATACGAAGGGCCACTCGGTGAGGGTCTCGGAATTGGCCATGGAGATCGCCATCGCCATGGATTTGTCCCGAAAGGACGTGGAGAATGTGCGGGTGGCGGGCTTGCTCCACGATATCGGCAAGGTGGAGATCAGCGGGGAGATCCTCCGGAAGGCGGCCGAGTTGACGACCGAGGAGAAGGAGATCATGGGCGAACATACGGTGAAAGGGGCCTACCTTCTGACCTCGGTGGGCTCGGTTCTCAAAGAAGTCGTTCCGATCGTCATCTCCCATCATAAATATTTTATGGATCAAAATGTCCAATCCAACGTGGACCCGAAAGCTTCCGACATCCCTCTCGGTGCCCGGATCATCGCGGTGGCCGATGCCTTCGATGCCATGACCACGGACCGACCCTACCGCAAAGGGATGCCGCCCTGGGAGGCGATGGAGGAGATCGTGAAGAATGCGGGCCGACAGTTCGACCCCAGAGTGGTCGATGCCTTCAAGCAGGTCATCCGGGGTAGAATGGAAAAGATCTGAGGGGTCCCGATCGTGCTTCTCGGATGCTTTCGAACAATCCCATCGTGAAGAAAAGGGGTTTGATCATCCTTCGAGGATGATTCTTGCATCCACAGCGAGGGCCCCCTTTTTGTAGGCGAAAATGGGGTTGAGATCGAGCTCCTTGATCTCCGGCCATCTCTCCATCAGAGTCGAGACTTTCATGAGGGTCTCGATCAACGCGGGGATATCCGCAGGCTCCTTCCCCCGATACCCCTTTAAGAGGGGGTAGCCTTTAATCTCCTCGATCATCTCGAGGGCATCCCTTCGACCAAGAGGGATGATCCGGAAGGAGACGTCCTTGAGGACCTCCACAAAGATCCCCCCTAATCCGAACATGATCACCGGGCCGAATTGGGGGTCCTTGCTTGTTCCGATGATCACCTCGGTACCGGGCCTGACCATCTTCTGGACGGAGATTCCCTGGATGGGAGAGGAAGGATGCCTCTTCTGAACGACCTCGAGGATTTCCCGGTAAGCCTTCCGAACTTCGGAAGAGGTCTTCAGATTAAGTTTCACCCCTCCTGAATCGCTCTTGTGGACAATCTCTGGCGAGTTAACCTTCAGGGCTACGGGCAACCCGACCTTTTGGGCGAGGAGGACCGCTTCCTTCTGTGAGCGGGCGAGCCTGGTTTCGACGACGGGGATTCCCGCCTCCTTCAGGAACATCTTCGATTCGAATTCGGTCAGGATGAGCCTCCCCTCCTTTCGGACTTGATCGAACATGCGTGTCGCCTTTTTCATCCCTTGCCTCCCTTTCTCTTTGCGTACTGCCAGGCCAGCGCGAGCGATTTGATGGCCATCTCCATTTCCGGAAAGACGGGAAACCCCAGGTCCTCGAGCTCACGGGTTAATTCCTGAACGGGAGCCGTCCTCGGCCCGTAAACCCACGTGGCAACCGGTTTGGGAATGCCCGGAAGCTCTCGGTAAATCCTGACATATTCTTCGAGGAATTCCCCGGAAGGGCCGGTCCAGAGGACATTGAAGACGGAGTCGATCGAGGAATCGGCCATCACCGTCTTCAGGATTTTCGAATAAATGGGCATGTAGTCATCAAAGACCGCCATGGCCGGTCCCACGTCGACGATCCGCCTCCCCATCCCGGGAAAGATTTCGTTGAGTCTTCTTCGGGTCTCCGACGAAAGGAGGGGGATGGTCAGCCCATATGGGGTCCCCTCGTCGATGGCCAACACCCCGACTCCGCCCGTGAAGGTGACGATCCCAAGCCGGTTTCCTCGGGGAAGGGGTTGGAAGGCAAAGATTTTTGGCAGCTCGAAGAGCTCCCGAAAGGTGTTGATGCGTATCACGCCTGCCTGCGCGCAGGCTCCATCGAAGATCCGGTCATCGACCGCAAGGGAGCCGGTATGGGACGCGGAAACCGCGGCCCCCTGTGTGGTCCTTCCCGATTTCAAAACGAGGACGGGTTTCTTCGAGGCGAGCCTTCTTGAGGCCCTTAAAAACCTCCGGCCATCCCGGATCCCCTCAATATAGAGGGAAACCACACGGGTGTCGGGGTCGCCCTCGAGATATTCCATCAGGTCGCATTCGTCCACGTCGGCCTTGTTTCCGAAATCACAGATCTTGCTCACCCCGTAGTGGAGATCTCCGTAAGGAAAGGCCTGGGGATTGATCATCCCCGTTTGGGCTCCGATGGCGATGGCCCCGGGCTTCACCTTCTCGTAGCCCATGGCATAGGGATTGGGGATGAACCCTTTGGAAGGGTTGGCCACTCCCGCTGTGTTGGGACCGAGGATTCGGATGCCCCCGTTTTGGGCGATGGCGACGATCTCCTCCTGGAGCCTTTTGCCCTCCTCATCCCTTTCGGCGAAGCCGTCCGAGACGACGATGGCGGCCCTCACCCTTTTTGCTACGCATTCTTTTAGGATCCCCGGCACAGAGCGGGCCGCCGTGATCACGAAGGCCAGGTCGATCGTTTCTGGAACCGCTTGAATCGACGGATAGACCTTAAACCCCACGGCCTCCCGGTAGGACGGATTGACAGGAAAGATTTGGCCCGAATAGCCCGCATGGAGGAGAGAGCGGATGACCACCGAGCCGCCGAAAAGCCCTCCCTTCAACGATCCGATCACCGCCACTGTGTTCGGCTCAAAAAAGAGATCGAGGAAGTTTTGGTTCGTTCTCTCTCTGGCCATGGGTTAAATCGCCCCTCAAAGACCCTACCAGATTAACCAGATCTTAAACCAATTTCAATCCGTACCGAGCCGGAGGAGGAGTCGGTTTAGTTTTGAAAACCCCGAGCGGGGGATTTCATTAAAAACTCAATTAAAGTCTTTTCGTGGAGATGGGATGGACTTGAAAAAGGAAATGAAAGGTCGCGATGGTACAAAAAGGGACGTCCTGGAGGTGCCAAAAGGGACGCCTTTGAGATTTGAACAACTTAACGCCCCTTCCCGATCCCTACTTAACGAGTACAATTTGTCCTTGCTGATTCTCATTACTCGGCTTGCATAATTAGAAATGGGTTCCCAAGGATATATCATAAACCCAATCCTCCGAACCTTCTTTCTCCCTTTCAATCCGGTCAATAAATTCATCTCCCCCAAGATAACGCTGATCCTTCACTCGATAGTATTTCTCTTCGTGCCCTCCCGATATTCCCTCCCACACAAATTGCCGATATCTTAGCCTGGCCTCAAACCTACTTGTTCTGTCAATACCGAACTTTCATTGCTTGCCCACAATTTTAATTCCAGCAACGTTTCTGAAATGGTTTGCCGTTATGAAGAAAGGTTGGGGGTGTATTGGCCCCCTGGATATAGTCCGAACTCAACCCCGGAGAAGATGTCTGGCGTGAAGGGAGGCCTCATCCGTTGCGCGAGCGGGCGTTTTCGGCTTCTTTGATACGAGGTCTAATGCCTTGTGTGTTTTAGTCTAATGCCTTGGATGTTTTGCGTCGTTTGGCATGTCTTCCCGATAAAATTATAAGCTTCTTTCGCACAATCTCAACTATCTATGCCTCCTAAAGTATGTTTATTCATTTATGGACTGACTAATAAGTTTCCCCCCCAAATCTTGGCGGCGGAACTGAAAGACTCTCCATTCGTTTTTCCCCTGAACTGAAAGAATGGCATTTCGAGTGACTTTATAGGTAAAGTTTAGCTGACGCTCCAGTGAAGCCTCCATATCGGCTTTAGGATTAAGCACAACCTCCTTATGTATCGAAAAGTGCTGTCGGAGAACGGATATATGGAACACTAAGGACTTCGGGTCGATTTCATTAGGATACCGAGATAGAAGAGCTTTAATGTCCCTTGCGATTATAGTGAGGACATTTAACAGAGTTGAATTATCCACAGCCTCAAGGAGGTGGAACCAGAGTCCATCTCCCGGGTCGCGAAGCAACTTTTCAAGGTCCTTTGCAACGGACTTGCTGCTCTTACGCCGAGGGGAGATGCCACCGAACTTAAATTCACAGTTAAGTAAAGAATTGGTTTTGTAATCACGGATGGTGACATCGAAACTGGCTCGGCTCGAGCTCTTTCCACTCTGGTGGTAACGACGAAGGGTAGGAGTCTCTACTGAGTAGAGAAAAGGTGAATCTTCAAGGGCACGAATAAAGAAAAAACGAGCTTCCTGTTCGCTGACACGAATCTTGCCGTTTGCAAACGTAGGAAAAACCAGCCGCGATTTAACCTTGTTATAGGTTTTGCGAACAGCAGAATCATATGCATTCCAAAGGAGTAAATCGGTTTGTTTTGCGAGTTTTTCGAGGTTTTTGAATAGAGAGGTATCAATTAGCAACATAGGCGCAATTGGGTCATATCCTTTTGGAATGATCCCGTTTCCCTTTCCAGATTTAGACATAACAATTGATTTTCCAACATGAAAGCTCAGCGGGAGCGGGATTTATTAGCGATCCGCTGGGGCCATTTGTTTGGAAGCTTGTTACGTTACTTATATAACCTTCGAATGCTTTTTTAGAAGGGCCCAGTTATTTTTGTACTGATCAATTTTCTCAACCGAAGGTTGATATCTCGCTCGGTGCCAAGTCACAGGGTCACCGCCCTTGAAGTACCCGAAGATCACCTGCGAGGGAACGATGAAAACATCTGGAAGCCCCTGAAACTTCTTCAAGTCAACCAAAGCAAAGAAAAGGCGAGAGTGATTCACCTAGGCCGAACTTCAGCCGATGTCCCACTCGTAATGGTGGAGGTTTTTCTCTTCTCCACGTCCGCGAGTCCGTACTGCCCATATAGTTGTCTTCACGTGTAAGGATACGCTTTTCGATCCGTCTAAGTTACAGAAGAGCAGGTCGGGTCCTCGAACATTCCTCGTCGTCGGGACTGTGTGGAAGCCAAGGAAGCTCAAGTAAGACGCTACCTAATGGACTCCTACGACGCCCATTAATTGACTCCAGTTTTGTTATTCATTCATAGCTACTCCTTTGCTCCACTTACGGTCTATATGGATTGCGATCCATGACCGGTATGAAAGTATCACCTACCTAGGGAAATTTTTCCGCATGATTAATATGTTGGCTTTATACTCTTGGTCAACAATGAAGACCTTCACATCAGCTTGGTACTCGTACTTTACCAGTTCGCCACCGGCTATCAACTGGGCGTTTTATTCCTTGTATGGTTGGTCTACGAATAAACTATGTACTAGGCTTTATAATCTTGATCGACGATAAAAACTTTCGCTCTTGCCATAGCATTTCCCCTTTTATTTCTTGCCTAACGTCTGAAATCAGCCGACGCTGTAAGCGTCCGGCTGGATTTGTTTGTTAGGCTCTCGGCCTTCCTCTTAAAGTAGATAATCAAGCCAGCCCTCCATCCCTTTAGGACCTGTAACTCGAGATTTTAGATTTCGGATTTTTCGATTTGTACCTCCATTATTTCTTTATGAATGTCGTCAGCTAATTCAATTTCCAACTTTTTACTCTTAGACCTTGCTACCGCGGAAGGTATGCCAGCGTAATTAATATCGATGCCTGGTGGAACACTCCAAGTGCAAATAACCGATATGGCAGTTTTTGACATGCCAATAG
>JAOAHX010000018.1:0-61968 GCA_026415035.1 Thermodesulfobacteriota bacterium
GATAAATTCCGAAGCTACGATGCCCTGATCTGCTGTGGATATCGCCACCTGAGGATCGATCACAAGAAACGATTCAGCTCCGGAAAGGTCTACATCAACAGCCTGGAGGGATTCTGGGCTGTGTCAAGCTCGGATAGACAACCCTTGGCCGGTTCATCCCGCCATCACCAGGGAGATCGAAGAGAAAGGAATCTTCCAGGATCGCCGGCTTTAAGCCTAAAAGTCGATACTCAATCTGACCCTGTCTTTGGGATGAGGGGCATCAACGCCTCTTATCCGATCCTCTTTTTACTATTCGTCCAAAAATCGGATCACTTCGCCGTCAGGGATGGGTCTAAGGCGGCCTCCTTCGTTCATGTCGCGCACCATTCCAGCGGTGATGAGGGCCTCGTCAGGGTACCCCCGCTGCTCCCAATAGCCCGGGACGTAGCGGTCCACCAATTCGATCTTGACCACGCTCTTGGCCGACTTATAACCCCACAGATAGGGACAGAACCCACGGACAGGTCCTCCGTAATCCTCTTCTAAAAGCTCTCCGTCGAACTCGTAGGCGAGGAGGGTCTTCTCCCTGAGGGCCACTTCCATGGGGAGGGAGGTATCGTAGATCATTCGATAAGACCAGAAGCGGACGTATCGGGCCCTGGAGTCGACCTGAACCGCATCCAGCAGGTCCGATATCTTTATCCCTCCCCACTTTCCTCGGACGGAGAAGCGCGTCACGCTCGTGAGCCTGGCATCGGCGATCGACTTGGGAAAGGCCATCAAATCCTCCCAGGTGAAGCGTTTGGGAAGGCTGCAGAGACCTGTCACCTCGACTGTCCAGCTCTTCCGGTCGAGCCTTCCCGGGTGGCCCTCCGCCCAGAAGATCGGTGTCCTCAATTCCTTCAACCTGCTCATGCGAACCTCCTCTTTTGAAGCCTTTTGGAACGACCCTTGATAGAAGCCCCCTTTTTCTTGACGGGAAGCTTCACCACATTTTGAAAATGGCGAACCACATAGTAGGCATCCACCTCGACCTTCAGCAGTGCACAAGTGGGGGAGGAGACAAACTCTTTGAGGTAGGGGTGTTTGGCCAGATAGAGTTTTTGAAAGCGGACCCTCTCTCTGCCCTCCGTCTCTTTGACCACCCCGGTCGCGGTCACCGCCGCCGCCTGATAAAAATCGGCCTCCTGGTTCGATCGATTGTCCACGACCATGGCGATCCTCGGGTTACTGGAGATGTTGTCATATTTCCGGGTGGCCCGGGTGGTTGCAAAGAGGAGGTGCCTCAGGTCACGGGTCGCGGCAAAAGCGACCAGGCTTCCGTAGGGTTGCTTTTCGCTCTGGGTGGCCAGAACGGCCAGCCGTTGCGTCGAAAAGAGATCCTTCAAAAAGGATTTCAGCGTCCCGGTCTTTTCCATCTGAACCTCCCTCATCCTCTTTCGAGAAAATTCTCGGCAACCGTCAGATGTCGTTTCATCCTTCTCCTGCCCATTCGATCAATCCGATCTTTACGCTTCTTCGACCCGAGGATTCGATTCGGAGGAGGGCCATGCTGGGATGGAAACCCCCATGGGAATCTTCTTCCGGTTCTCGGGATCGAAGCTCCACTTCCCCCCGATGGGCCTGTCCCCTTCGAGCAGGATCTTCAACCTCTTTCTCTGGGCCATGTAGAAGCGGGTCATGGAGAAATGACCGGCCCCTTTGAAAAAGCTGAGGAGCCACTCCTCGGGGGTGAGAGATGCCGGGCTGGGTAATCGGTGAAGGCCCATCCGTCCCTTTCGGGCCTCTTGCTTCAACCCTTCTTCGAGCCCCCTGTCCACCGGGTCCACAAACCAGATCTCTTCGACCTTCTTTTGGCGAAGGGACTTAAAAAGATCCTCTCGAAAATCGAGGGAGTGGAGGCGATAACCTTGCGCCTCAAGCCTTTTCTTATAGGCCTGCATCGAGGCCCGGTGGAGCAGAAGTTTTTTCTTGTGGAATTTGAGGGGGATCGCCCCTCCGAAGAAGAAGCAAGGGGCCTCCACCAAAAAGATCTCCCTCTCCTTCGAGAGGACGGGAGAGGATTTAAAAAGTTGATGGGGGAAGATGAGGGCGGCCTGCTTCATGAGATGTCCCTTTGCGGCCAAAGCTTCCGTTTCAGTCTGTAAAACGAAAGCGCCAGAGCGCAATGACGAAGAAAAAAGACGCAAACCCAAGAAGAATGGAGACCTCCGGGAGAACGGCGTTGACCCCAAGGCCCCTCAGGATCACATCGTGATATCCGGCCAACGCCCAGGCGTGAGGGGTAAAGAGAGAAAGCGTCTTCATCCAATCCGGCATGATAAAAGAGGGCACCATCAGCCCCCCCAGGGCCGACAGGCTCACCGCCAGGAGCACTGAGAGGCCATTGACCTGAGCTTCGGTTCGGCCCAGCGCGGCCACGAAGAGCCCCATTCCATTGGCGGAGGCCGCAAGGGCCAGGGAGACGAGGATCAAAGCGGGGAGGGATCCGATCCGGATCCCGAAGATCAAGACCCCGATGCAGAACATCAAGGCCGTTTGAATCAAGTTGACGAGATAGTAGGGAAGAAGTTTTCCGATGAGGAGTGTGGCCTTGGAAAGGGGGGCGGAGAGAATTCTCTGAAAGGTGCCGTCCTGCTTCTCTTTCAAGAAACTGGAGGCCAAGGTCAGGACGATGAAGAAGACCCCAAATATGGTGTAGGCCGGGACATTCTGTTCGATCGCTGTGGGACGCCGCTCGAACCGATACGATTTGGGGAAGGTATGGATCACCTTCACCCTCGAGGGCCGAATTTCACCCCCGAGGGGAAGAGAGGTCCCGCCCCTGGAGGGGAAAGGCGCTAAAAAGGCCCGTTGCTCGATCACACCTGCGATGGTTCCTTTAACCGTGGCCAGCAGTTGAGCATTCATGGCCGGATCGCTCAAGAGACGAACGGTCGCCTCTCTCCTTCCGGAGCCCTCCCCCCTCTCCATCACCGTTTCCGTGAACCCCTCTGGAAAGAGGAGTGCTAAGGGATAGATCCTCTGCTCGATGAGGTCTTCCGCGATCTCCGAGGTCAGGGGTCTGCCCTCGTGAGTCTCCATCAGGACAAACCCTTCGATGCGTTTGAGGTCGACGATGGCTTGGTCTGCCAGTGGGCAACCCGGTTGACGAACGACCAGGATGCGGATCGGGTGACTTTTGCTCCCCGCTTCAAAAACCCCCTCCAAGGCAAAACTCATCACCAGAATAAAAAAGATCGGCATGATAAAGAGGAGGGCCAAGGCTTGACGATCCCGAAGCAGGACCTTCCATTCTTTAAGAGTAATGGCCATCACCCGGTCGATCATCTCATCCGTCCCTGAGGGTCCTGCCGGTTAAATGGATAAAGACCGTTTCCAGATTGGGCTCCGAAAGGTGGAGGGTTTTGAGTTTTCCCTCCTCGCTTCCCACGAAATCGAGCAACGCCCTCGAGGCCTGCTCAAGATGCGCTGTTTCGATGAAGAACACACGCTTCTGCGGGTCCACGATCGTGACCGACCCCACCCGTCTCATCTTTTCGATCAAAGGGTCATCGGCCTCGCCGTTCAGCTCGAGACGGATCATCCCCCTTCCGAACTCCCGGATGAGTTGGGCCGGAGGACCCAGGGCGATCACCTTTCCCCAATCCAGAATGGCGATGCGCTCGCACAGGCGATGGGCCTCCTCAATGTAATGGGTGGTGTAAAGAAGGCTCATGCCGGCCTGGTTCAGGGAACGTAGGCTTTCGAGGATGGCCATCCGGCTTTGCGGGTCTACGCCCACCGTGGGTTCATCGAGGATGAGCAGGTCGGGCTCGTGGAGGAGACCTGCCGCAATATTGAGGCGTCGCTTCATCCCGTGGGAGAAGGTGCCTACCGGCTGGCCCGCCCGATCCCACAAGGAGACGAAGGTTAAGGCATGGGCCACCCGTTCTTCCAGGTGTCTTCCTTTTAAGCCATAAAGCCTCCCGAAGAAGATGAGGTTGTCCCGTGCGGTCAAGGAGGGATAAAGGGCCAGGTTCTGGGGGACCAAACCGAGTTTCGTCTTGGCCTCCAGGGGGTTTGATAGGAGGTCGATCCCGTCGATTAGGATCCGGCCCCGGTCCGGAGGGATCAATCCGGCCAGTAGCCCGATGGTCGTCGTCTTGCCCGCCCCATTGGGCCCCAGAAGGCCAAAACACTCTCCCCTTCGGATCTCGAAGGTTAAGCCCTGAACCGCATCGACCTTGCCGAAACGTTTCCAGAGGTCTTTGACCAGAAGGATGGGGTGGTTTTTCGTTGTGGAGGACCCTTTTCCCCTTTCCGGGGTCAAGAGACGGCCGAAGCGGAATCGATTATACCTCTGGGCGATGATGAAGGGAAGATTTTCGGCCAGGGCATAGAAGATCATGACCCAACCCACCCAAGTGGGATTCCACAGGAAGAAGAGGGGGGCGAAGAGGATGAAGATCCAATGGGTGGCCTCGGCCCGACAGGTCTCGACGAGGAATGCCTCGAAATAGCTCTGGTCCTTCCCGTTCAGTTGCTTTTTCGGAAATCCAAACCTTCCGAGAAAGGAGGCCCCGTCGGGCAGGTGTTGCTTCCACTTTTTAACCTTAAAGACGTCTTGGTAAAGGTCTCCCCCTTTTTCCCAGCTCCTCCCCCGATAAAGCCAACCCTTGGGATTGAAATGGCGGGCGGGCACCCTGACCATCAGGGCGACGACTCCGATGTGAATGATAAACCAGATCACAAAATCGATGACGATGGTCCAGAAGGTGGGAAGGTGAATCAGCCTCAACATGCTATGCCTTCCTGACCCCGGTTCTGACCTCCCTCCCCTTCCAGCGGACTTTCCGGAGGAGGAGGATTCGAAGGAGAGAGGTGATAAAAATGGCGATGAAGAAGAAGAGGGGGATCGGATAGAGGAGGGCGGTGGGAAAACCGAAGTTTCCTATTTGCCTTAGCCTTCCGTGAAGTTGAAACACATAAAGACCATAGAGAAAGCCCCACCCCCAAACGTCCGCCAGCGGTCCGAGAAGCATCGATTGGATCAGCTCTCGGGCACTGCCCACGGCCCCGAATATCCAGGCGATGATCATCAGGAGGGTGGGCCGGGAGGTCGCCTTGGCCCCTGTCCCAAAGCCCTTGCTGAAGCCCTCGACGAGCGAAGGCAAGCCCTCGGGGTACATCCGGAAGGCTATGGTGCCTTTTCCACCAAAACCGTGGACGGGCAGGCCGGCGGCAAGGAAGGCCTTTCCGAGGGAGAGGCTCTCCAAGACCTCCCCTTTGACTCGCGCGTGGCCCCCCACATTCCAATAATCGTCTCGAGCACAGATCATACAGGGTCCGAAGGCGCCCGAAGGCCGCACCTTCGATCCCAAAAGGGTGAAGGCGTTGACCCCTGCCACGGTGAGGAGGTTGAAGAAGGCCGAAAGTCGCTCATAGGCCTTTTCCATCCGGTGATAGGGCTGGAGGGTGACCAACCCCCTCAGCTCCAGGTAGGCCGATACGATCTTTTCAAGACCGTCGGGTTCCATCACCGTATCGGCATCCAGGAAAAGGAAGAGTTCCCCTGTGGCCTTCTGGGTCCCTTGCCAACAAGCCCAGTTCTTCCCGGTCCACCCCTCGGGCAGGTCTGTGATCGAGATCACAAGACAACCCTCCCTTCGGGCCACCTCGGCCGTCTCATCATTGGACTGGTCATCGATGACGATGATCTCGTGGGGTTTAATCCCCTGCCGGCGAAGGGAGGGAAGTAGGACGCCGAGCCTCTTTGCTTCGTTGCGGGCAGGAATGAGAATGGAGAGTTTTGGAATCGGATGGGGAAGGGATTTCTTTCGGACGAGAAGCGGAATGTTCCATAAAAAGATGAAGCCGAAAGACCAGAAGAGAAAGAGAAGGTAGAATTTATCGATGACCATCGAGAAAGGTTAAGCGGAGGTGCCTACAAGGCTTCGTAGGGCCTCTCCAATCCGGGGGTACTTGAAGACGAACCCTCCTTCCAGTAACCTCTTCGGAAATACCCGTTGGCCTTCGAGGATGACGGAGCCGAACTCTCCCAAAACCAGTTTGATCATGAAGGCGGGGGCGGGCATGAACGATGGCCGGCCCAGAACCTCTCCAAGGGCCTTGGCGAGGTCCCTGTTCCTCACAGGGTTTGGAGAGCAGAGATTGACCGGCCCTGAAATCTCGGGATGCTCGATCAGAAAGACAAAGGCCTCTGCGAGATCCTCGATGTGAATCCAAGAGAACCACTGCTTTCCGCTTCCGATCGGACCTCCGAGGAACTTCTTGAAAAGGGGGATCATCTGTCCGAGGGCCCCTCCCTTCTCTCCCAAGACGATCCCGAAGCGGGTGAGGACGACCCGGGTCCCCTTCTCCTCCGCCTTTAAGGCTTCGGCCTCCCATTCGACCGCGATCCTGGCCAAGAAGTCGTCTCCTGGGGGAGAATCCTCTGTCAGTTCCTCGTCGCCGCAGAATCCGTAGTAGCCCACCGCGGAGGTGCTGAAGAGGGTGAAGGGTTTTCGAGAGGCCACCGGGATCGCCTCCACGACGTTCTGGGTGGTGAGGATCCGGCTCTCCCGGATGGCCCGTTTATGCTCCTCCGTCCACTTGCTGAAGATGGAGGCCCCTGCGAGGTTGATGACCGCATCGTGGGCTTGGACGGCCTGTTGCCAGGGGCCCCTCCGGGTGGGATCCCCTTCTAAATAGGAGACCCCGGATGGAGCCCTCCTTCCCCCTTGCAGGGAACGGGTCAGGACGGTGATCTCGTGCCCCTCCTGGGTCAACCGGTCGATCAGGCGCGTCCCGACAAACCCGGTTCCGCCCGTCATGAGGATCTTCATCGCTCCCCCCTCCGATCCCCTATTTTTTGTCTCCGATCAAGGGCAAGACCTTGTCGATGCGGAAATAGACGAGATATTTGGTCCTGTCTTTATAAACGGTATAGGCGGGACAGGGATCCTTCCTGCGGATCTGCTCGATCAGGACCGTGTCCTTCTCTTCCTTCAGTTTGGTCAGATAGAGCCTCTTTCCGACATAGCCCGGCTTGTCCTCCATGAAGAGGTAGGCGGCCTTGGGGTTCGACTGGAGGTTCTTATGCATCAACCGATCGGCCATGATGAAGGCGACCGTCCTTTCGCTGATGAAATGGGGCCTTCCGTAAATGGCCATCCCGACCTTTCCATCGGCATCCGCTGTGGCGATCACGCCCCGACCCTGGGTCTTCTCGAAATATTCGCTGAGCTTCATAATCCCCCTCCTTCGCTGGATTTAGAATCCTCTCCGTATCATGATAACTCGAAATTTTGAAAAAGACACGTTTCAACGGAGCTCCTGGACCTTCCTCACATATCGATCCGCATCGAATTTCCTCTTCAGGCCCTTGTCGTTCATGTACCTCACGGTCCCGAAGATGGGCCGTTCCGCCCAGGGGCGGTCGTGTTTCCCGAAGCACCAGGCCACGCCTGTGAACCCGTTGGGATCCCTCCCGTCCAGCTCATATCGGTTGTTAAGGTATAAGGCCGATCGGAAGGCCTCCTCAGGCGTCGGGCTCCACTCGAGGATCTTCTTCCCCCAGTACATCCTCATGTAGCCGTGCATCTTTCCGGTGAGGACCATCTCCCTCTGGGCCGCGTTCCAGTAAGGGTCGTGCGTCTTCGCCCTCTCAAGCTCTTCGAGGCTATAGAGATAGGGCCGTCTGTCCTTTCGATGGGACGAAAGGGTCTTCCTCGCCCACTCTGGAATCGCCTCATAGGAATCGTACCTGAGGTTGTAGAAGACGAAGTTCATGCTCAACTCCCTCCGAACGATCAGCTCCTCGAGGTAGGCCTCGGCCCCGGGGCTTCTGACCTCCCTCACTTTTAGGGCGATCCTCAGGGGCGAGATCTGTCCGAAGTGGAGGTAGGGACTCATGTGGGAGAGGGCATCGCAGGTGGGATCGTTTCTCAATTCCGGGTAACGATCGAGCTTCCCCTCGATGAAGACCTTGAGAAGGCGATGGGCCTCGTGGGCCCCTCCCTGGAAAGAGGAGACCTTTTTCACGCTCCGATCGATGCGAAGCCTCCGGAGGGCCCCATCGAGATCGTCGAGCTCGAAGGAGTCGAATTCGAGCCCGAGGGAGGAGCACCGGGGTTCCCGGTTGGGGAGGGGGACCAAGAAGTAATCGAGTTTTTTAAGGATCTTGGGCCGAAGCGTCGCCGCCGCATACTCCTCTTTTGGGGAGGCCTCCTCCACCGGAACGATCACGTCGCTTTCGACCTGGATCAAGGGGCAGTCGACCCGCCTGGCCACCTCCTCCCTCCAGCCTCTCTGGATCCTAAGGTATCCCCGATCCACCACCACGAGGGAGGCCTTTTTGGCCATCTCGACCGCTCCCTTTTCGGGTGAGATGTGCCGGATGACCATCCGGATCTTTCTCTCCTCGAGGGATCGCTTGGTCTCCCGCAGGCCTTCCAACATGAAGGCATAGTGCCTCTCGTTCGCCTCGGGAAAGCGATCGGTGATCCCGAAAAAGACGACCAGGGGTTGGTCGAGCTCGTCGGCCTTCGAGATGGCATATTCGAGGGCATGATTCTCCTCGGCCCTCTGGGAGGCCTGCATCCAGTAAAGGACGTATTGGCCTTTGCGAATCGGTCGGGCGTTGAGGGCCTTGAGTCTCTCCTTCTGGATCATTTCCCTAACGGTTTAAGATATAGAGGGCGTAATTGAGGACCGCTGCAAAACTGACCCAGAGGTGGTAAGGGAGCAAAAGGAACCCGGCCCACCTCGAAACTTGGAAGAAGAGGTAGATCGTCAGGAGAATGGCCGGCCACAAGAGGAGGATGTCGATGAGTCCGAGGAGGGGGGATCGGAGGCCAAAAAAGGCGATGGACCATAGCGTATTGAACCCCAATTGGACGAAGAAGAAGACCAAACCGGCCCGCGCCCGGGGATGATCCTTCCTCTGCCAGACCAAAAAGAGGGATATCCCCATCATGACGAAAAGGCCGATCCAGACGGGGGTGAAGACCCAGTTGGGCGGGGTGAAGGGAGGCTTCTTCAGGGCCTCATACCAGGTGGGGATGGCGGGCGTGGTAAAGAGGGAGCCGATGAGGCCTGCCAGCTGGCAGAGGAGGAGGCTTGCGGCCAGTTTCCCCAAATCCTTTAGATCGATCCCTCGTTTAAATCCCTTCAGGAAACACCTTCCTTTTCTGCAGTCGAAATCAGGTCCAAAAACTGCTTCAGGATGCGGGCCGTTGCGCCCCATATCGTATGGGGCCCGTACTGATAGGCCGGTACGATCTCCCGCCTTCCCATCCGGGTGATCTCCTGCTCGGTGAGGTTCTCCTTCTTGAGCAGGAAGGAGAGGGGGACCTCGATCAACTCCGCGATCTCGATGGCACTGGTCCGGAACGGGTAGGGATAGGGGAAGAGGCCGACAAAGGGCGTGACGATGAACTGGGTCACGGTCAGGATGTCGTCCAAGGTTCCAAGGATTTGGACATCCTCTTCACGAAGGCCGATCTCCTCGTAGGCCTCCCGGAGGGCGGTCTTCTCGAGACTCGCATCCTTTTCATCGACCATCCCGCCAGGGAAGGAGATCTCGCCCTTATGATATTTCACCAAGTCGGTTCTTTTGGTCAGCAGGAGATGGCAGGAGCCGTCTTTTTGGAACAGGGGCACGAGCACCGCGGCACGGGCATAATTAGGGGGATGATCGATGACCCTTCTCTCCCTCGAAGAGAGGACCTGGATGATCCGGTCGATCGAAATCCTTTTTCGATCCTCCATCGCGAACCCGAGTCAGAGGGTCGATCTTAAGGGGGGCTCCTTGATCCTACAAGGCCCCCGCTTCTTTCAAGAATTCCTCAAGGGTCATGATCCTCAACAGGGGATAGAGGGCGAAGTCCCGATAAAGGTTGAGGCAACCCTCATGGATGGCCTGGCTCCGGCTGGCACAGCCATCCTCTAAGATGATAACCGAAAAGTCGTGGCAGAGCCCGTCCATGGCCGTCGTCAGGACGCAGCATTCCGTGGTGATCCCGGTGACGACGATCGTGTCGATCCCCCAGGTGCGGAGGGTCTGATCGAGATCGGTCTTGAAGAAGGCGCTGAACCGCCTCTTCGGAAGGACCATGTCCGAAGGCTCGGGTTTCAGCTCGTCGATGACCTCGGCCTCTTCGGTCCCCCGAAGCGAGCGGGGCTTCATCCTCCCCTTGAAGATGAAGTCCTCTTTCAAGAAGCTGTCGCAGGCGAAGATGATGGGATAGCCCCTCGCCCTTCCTTCTTTTAACAACCTCTGAAGGGTGGGGATGATCTTTCGGGCCTCCTGGGTGATCGGAAGTCTCGATCCCTCTTGGAAGGTATCTTTCAGCATATCGACCACAACGATGGCAGGCTTCATGAAAGGGTCCCTCCGCGGCTCATTTCACTCTGAAGACCTTTTTGGCGTTCTCCGTGGTGGCCTCGGCGACCTCCTCGAACGACACCCCTTTGATCGCCGCGATCTTCTCAGCGGTATAGCGAACATAACCGGGTTCGTTTCTCTTCCCCCGAAAGGGAACCGGCGTGAGGAAGGGGGCATCGGTCTCGATCAATAGGGAGTTCAGAGGAAGCTCCTTTACGAGCTCCTGGTAAGGGCCGCTGTTTTTGTAGGTGATGCTTCCGGGGATGGAGATGTAGAACCCCAGATCGATACAGGCTTTTGCCATCGCCCCGTCTCCCGAAAAACAGTGGATGACCCCTCCGTTCTCCCAGCCTTTTTCGGATTTCAAGATCTCGAGGGTCTCCCGATGGGCGTCTCGGTCGTGGATCACGATGGGAAGTTTGAACTCCCTCGCCAGGGCGATCTGCTCTCGAAAGCGTTCCACCTGCACCTCCCTGGGAGAACGGTTTCGGTAAAAGTCGAGGCCGATCTCTCCCAAGGCCTTCACCTTTTTGTGTCGACAGAGTCGCCGGAGGAGCGGATAGGTCCCTTCGTCGATCTCCCTGGCGTTATGGGGGTGGACGCCCAAGAGGGCATAGACGAATTCATGGGCCTCGGCAATCTGAAGAGTCCTTTCCCAGTCACCCCTCTCGGTTCCCACCGTGAAAATGTATCCGACGCCTTGGTCCTTCGCCCTTTGGAGCACTTCCTCCAAATCCTTCTCATACTCGGGCATCTCGAGGTGGGCATGAGAATCGATGAGCATCCTTAACCCCCGGTCCCTCACTCCCTCTTTTGGGAAGGACTGCCAGAGGCCTTGAGCTGATGGAAGTAATCGGTCAAGGCCCTGGCCACCTCTTTGGACTTGATCAGAACGGAGACTTCGTTATTGCTCGTGAGGGAAGAGAAGACCCAGTTGGTGCTGCCGACCAGGGCCCATTCTCCGTCGGCCACCAGAGCCTTTGCATGCATCGTTTTAAAGAGGGGGTCGTAAGTCACCTCCACGCCTCCCTCCGAGAGGATCTTTCCCGTCTGCCGGTTCCGTTTGGTCGTCCGATCGTCGCCCTCCCGGGCCTCCAGGACGACCTCGACCCTGACCCCCCGCTTCTTCGCCTCGATCAATTCTTTGATCAGGAGATTGGAGGGGGTCTGGGGATACTTTTCATAATAGCCCATCTCGAACATCATGACCAACAGAGAGGACCTGGCCTCTCGGATCATTTTCCTCGCCACCTCGAAATATTGGGCATCGGTCACCACCTGGACGTCCTCGGCGGGAAGGCCGAGGACCGGTGAAGCAAAGAAAGGGGCAATCAACCACAGGGTCAGTAAGGCAAGACGGCTTTTTCTCATCACGATCCTTCTCCTTTATGGCTTCCCCGGCGGAGCCGGTCCATGATCGCCCGTCCCAGACCGACCTCGGGAACGGGTTCCGCAAAGATCGCCTCCAGGCCGGACCTGTCGAGGCGCCGGAGGGCCGAAAAGAGGTTGGCCGCGGCCTCTCTCAAATCCCCCTTCTCCGAAAGGACCTCCACCGCGTCAAATCTCAAGGAGGGCCTGATCCGGTCGAAGGCGAGAAGGCCGATTCGCCTCCCCTCGTAACGGGCCACATCCGCCTCGGACCAATCGAGGAAGACCGGCGTCCGGGCCGCATAATGTTTAGAGAGCATCCCGGGGGCAAGAGGTCGATGGCCCTCAAAGGGGCCGATCTCCACCTGGCCGATCACCGATTCGATCTCTTCGAGGGGAACTCCGCCCGGCCTCAAAAGACGGGGCCTCTCATCGACCAGGGAGATGATGGTCGACTCCACGCCCACCTCGCAGGGGCCTCCTTCCAGGATGAGATCGACCCGGTCCTCCAGTTGTTCACGGACATGTTCGGCGGTGGTGGGACTGACATAGCCAAAGGGATTGGCGCTGGGTGCAGCAATGGGACAATCGGCGGCCTGGATGAGTTCGAGGGCCAAGGGATGCTTCGGCATGCGGATCGCCACCGTGGGAAGGCCACCCGTCACGATCTCGGGCACCTCCTCCCTTTTTTTGAGGACCAAAGTGAGGGGGCCGGGCCAGAACCGATCGATCAATCGCCGGGCAGGGGAGGGCAGCTCCATGGCGAGCCGATCAAGCTCGTTCAACCGGGCGATATGGACGATGAGGGGATCGAAAAGGGGCCGCTGTTTGACCTCAAAGATGCGGGCCACCGCCAAGGGGTTGAAGGCATCGGCTCCCAATCCATACACCGTTTCCGTGGGAAAGGCCACGATGCCGCCCTGCCGGATGATCCGGGCAGCCTGATCGATCATTGGCTTCTCTTTTATCTCCATCTCAACTTTTTATGGGCCGACAAAGCCCTTTCGATGGCCTCCTCCGCGCTTCCGGCCAGGGCGGTGAGGTGTCCCATCTTCCGTTTGGCCTTGGCCACCTTCTTGCCGTAGAGATGGAGTTTTACCTTGGGATCTCGAAGGGCCTCTTCCACACCGATGAGCTCATTGCCGTTTCCCTCTCCGAGGAGGTTGACCATGGCCACGGGAGAGAGAAGCTCGGTCGATCCGAGGGGGAGGTCGCAGATGGCCCTCAGGTGCTGTTCGAACTGGGAGGTCACGCAGGCGTCCAGGGTGTAGTGGCCGCAGTTGTGAACCCGGGGCGCGATCTCGTTGACCATCACCTTTCCATCCTCTAAGAGGAAGGTTTCGACGCAGAAGGTCCCAACGATCTGGAGGGCCTCGGCAATCTTTACCGCAATCTCGATCAATCGGTCTTCCACGTCCCGACCGATCCGGGCCGGTACCGAAGAGAGGTGGAGGATATTCTCTCGATGGACGTTTTCGGCGATGGGGAAGGTCACCACCTGGCCCGCCTTATTCCTGGAGCAGATGATGCCCAGCTCCTTCACAAAGGGGACGAACTTCTCCCAGACCAGCGCCTTCCCCTGGCTGAGCTCCTCCAACCGGTGAAAGGCTTCTTCGGCCTCTTGCTCGTTTTGGATGACGATCTGCCCTTTCCCATCATATCCGCCGAAGATCGTCTTCAGAACCGCAGGGAGCCCCACCGTCTCCCTTGCGACCTCCAGATCCTTAAGGGTCTCAATTTTACAAAAACCGGTCACAGGGATCTGATGGGAACGGAGGAAGTTCTTTTCCAGCAACCGGTTTTGAGTCACCTCCAACACCCGGCTCCCAGGAGAGACCTCTTTTCCTGCTTGCTCGAGGCCTTCCACCACCCGGACATGGACGTTTTCAAACTCATAGGTGATGAGGTCGCAATGGCTGGCCAGTTCCTGGGCCGCCGCCAGATCATCGAAGGGGGCCTGGACCTGACCGTCCGCGACCTGACCGCAGGGAGAGTCCGGCTCGGGATCGAGCGTCCAGATCCGGTAGCCCATCCGCTTGGCCTCCATGGCGAACATCCGGCCCAGCTGGCCGCCGCCCAGCACGCCGATCGTCTTGGGAGGAAGTATCATCTCTCGTTCATCCTTTAATGCGACTGTTTTCCAGAACAGCCTTGGTCATATTTTCCATATAGGTTTTTAATTTCTCTGCGATATCGGGATGCTTGATGCCGAGGATCCTTGCCGCCAGAAGCCCGGCGTTGTGGGCGCCTGCCGTTCCGATGGCCACGGTGGCCACGGGAATGCCTGCGGGCATCTGGACGATGGAGAGCAGGGAGTCCAGGCCTTTCAAGGCCTTCGATTCGATGGGAACGCCGATGACGGGCAACGTCGTTTTCGAAGCGGTCATCCCCGGAAGATGGGCCGCTCCTCCCGCGCCCGCGATGATCACCTCGAGCCCTCGGTCCCTTGCCGTCTCGGCATATTCGAACATCCAGTCCGGGGTTCGGTGGGCCGAGACGATGCGCATCTCGTAAGGGATGCCTAACTCGTCGAGGATTTTGGAAGCTTCTCCCATCGTCTCCAGATCGGACCGACTTCCCATGATGATGCCCACCAGAGGCCTCTCCATAAGCTCCTCCGTCTTTGCGATTCTTCTCGTTCGATTTTTCAACCTCCCCCTTATCTTAAGAAATTTCCTTCCCTTTCACAAGAGAACCAAAAAGCCCTCTCCAGGGCGACAGAGAGGGCTTTTGGGCCGGCTCGAACCGATCGGGTTTATGCCGAGGCCATCCTTCTTCCGACGACCATCTTCCTTCTCAAGATCAGTTTGGTGAGCTCGATGATGACAAAGATCGCCAGACCGAAGCCGGTGATGAGGACCATATCGGAGAAGGACGGCTTCATGATCCCAAAGGCCTCCCGAACAGAGGGGATCTGGACGAGGATGGCGATCAACACGATCTCCCAGGCAATGGCAATGATCAACCACTTGTGGGGAGGGGCTTTGAAGATACTGTAGATGAGGGATCGGCAATTGAGGGCGACCACCAGTTCGATGACGACGAAGAGGAAGAAGACCTCTGTCCTCGCCTGGGTGATATCCGTCAGTTTGTGAAAGAAGAGGAGGTAGAAGAAGGGGCATTCGATCAGCACCGCCCGAAGGATAAAGGATTTGACGTCCCATCCGAAGACGCTCTCTTTGGGATCTCTCGGCGGCCTCTTCATGATATCCGGGTCTGGCGGCGAGACGCCCAGGGCGAGGGCAGGCAGGCCGTCCGTGGCCAGATTCATATAGAGGATGGCCGCCGGCAGAAGGGGCAGAAATTCGGGCCCCATCGCCAGGACGATTCCGCCGATGACGATCACCTCGGTGAAATTGCACTGGAGGAGGTAGGCAAGGTATTTTTTAATGTTGTCGTAGATCCATCGGCCCCGTTCGATGGCCTTCACGATGGTGGCGAAATTGTCGTCGCTCAGGATCATATCCGAGGCCTCTTTCGTGACTTCGGTCCCTGTGATGCCCATGGCGATCCCGATGTCGGCGTGTTTGAGGGCGGGGGCATCGTTGACGCCATCGCCGGTCATGGCGACCACCTCTCCCCTGTTCTTCCAGGCCTTCACGATCTTCAGCTTATCCATGGGCGAGACCCGGGCATAGACCGTCACTTGGTCGACGATCCGTTCGAACTCCTCATCCGGCATCCTCTCCAACTCCTCACCGGTCAAAACCCTGTCGCCCTCTTGATAGATCCCGATCTCCTTGGCGATGGCGACGGCCGTCAGCTTGTGATCTCCTGTGATCATGATCGGTTTGATCTGGACCTGTTTGCAGACCTTGATCGCCTCGATGGCCTCCTCCCTGGGCGGGTCCATCATGCCCGCGAGGCCGAGAAAGACCATGTGATGTTCCAGATCCTCCTCCGTGCACTGGATCGAATCCGGGCACTCTCGAAAAGCTACCCCCAGGACCCTCAAAGCCCCTTGGGCCATCTCTTCGTTGACCTGTAAGAGCTCTCTCCGTTCCTGCTCTCCCAGCTTTCGGATCTCCCCGTCCAAGAATATGTGGGAGCATCGTTCCAAGACGGTTTCGGGAGCGCCCTTCATAAAGGCCACCCTCTTTCCATCGGCCATCTGGTGAAGGGTCGTCATCCGTTTTCTCTCGGAGCTGAAGGGAATCTCTTCGAGGCGGGGGTTTTGAACCCTGGTATAGGTCTGTTCAAATCCGGCCTTGAGGGCCGCCACCATCAGGGCCAACTCCGTCGGATCGCCCTTGAGGATCCATTTTCCCTCTTTCTGTTCAAGGGAACAATCGTTACAGAGGAGCCCTCCCTTCAAAAATAGATGGAGGGCTTCACTCTCTATGGGGTCTCGACCCCCGGCCCTTTGGAACTCCCCCTTGGGATCATACCCGGTCCCGGTCACGTCGAAAAGGTGGCCGTCGACATAGATCTTTCTTACGGTCATCTCCCCTTTGGTCAGCGTCCCCGTCTTGTCCGAGCAGATGACCGTCGTGCAGCCCAGGGTCTCCACGGCGGGCATCTTCCTCACCAAGGCATTCTGCTTCGCCATCTGCCGCATCCCGATGGCGAGGGCTCCTGTGACGATGGCGGCCAACGCCTCAGGGACGGCCGCGACGGCCAGGGCGATGGCGAACATCACGACCTGAATGATAAAGGCGAAATCGATTTTGCCCCCCAAGGCCTCCCTGAGGATGCTGATGGTTGCGACCAGGAAACAGATGGAGAGGGCAATGATGCCGAGCCATTTGCCGATCTCTTCGGTCCTCTTTTCGAGAGGGGTTTTTTCGGCCTTGACCGAGGTGACCTGCTCTGCAATCTTCCCGAACTCCGTAAGCATTCCGGTGGAAGTCACGACGGCCTTGCCCCGTCCGAAGGTCACGGTCGTGCCCGTAAAGACCATATTCTTGCGATCGTTGACCCGGGTCTCCTCAGCCAGGGGGCTTACCTCTTTGCTGACCGGCACGGACTCCCCCGTAAGCGGGGCCTCGTCGCACCGCAGGGAGTGGCTCTCGACCAATCGGCCGTCAGCGGGAATCCGGTCTCCGGCTTCGAGCAGCAGGATATCTCCAGGGACGAGGTCTTTAGAAGGGATCTCCTCTTCGCGGCCACCCCTGAGGACGGTGATCGTGGGAGTGAGCATCTTTTTCAGGGCCTCCATGGCCCGCTCGGCCCGGTACTCCTGAATAAATCCCAGGAGGGCGCAGAAGAGGACGATGACGGCGATGATGGCCGCATCCACCACCTCGCCCACCAAGGCCGAAAGGACGACCGCGACAAGGAGGATGAGGATGAGAATGTTCTTGAACTGGTTGAAGAAGAGGGTCAGGGGGGAGACCTTTTCTTCCTTCTTCAGCTCATTCGGCCCGTAAAGTTGGAGTCTTGCCCTCGCCTCTTCATCGCTTAATCCCCGGAGAGGATCGGTTTGAAGCTCCTGAACCACCTGAACCGCATCGAGCGAATGCCAGGCTTTCTTCGGCAACGGATGGGCCATGCCCGCACCTCCTCTTTCGTCAATCTTTCATCAATGGGACCTTCCTGGAGTGAGGAGCCTCCCAGAAGGGTTTTTTAGTGGGATAGGATAAACCATTCTTCAAAAAATCACAAGAAAAAACCCCGGCGTCCGTGAAGGGCCGGGGTTGGCTTTGGTAAACCCTGGAGTGGTGGCTGAAAATCCAAGGGTAGATCATGCGTGGGATGCAGAGGGTTTGACGGGACTCTCCTTCATCGTCTTTCGCATGATGTAGATGGCGATATTGAGCGTCACCCATAAAATGAGGAGGACGACGAAGACGCCGGTGAAGCGGATGAAGAGGGTGGCCAGGACCCAGGTCCAGCTGTCCTTCTGGATGGTCACGAAGGTTTTAGGGCCATCCTTCTTCGAAATTCGGATGGCGTGCCATTTGGAGACCCCCTGATCCTCGATGTACATCTCCTCCTCCCAGTTCCGGTATCGGGCATCGGGATATTGCAGGAGCGCCTCTTTATACCAGGCGAAGACCTTATCGTAGGGGAGTCCATATTCCAGGACGAGACGCCCCGATTCTTCTTTGACCTTGTTGCCATCCGGCATGATCGGCGCTCCGATCCACTGAGGTCCCTTGGGGATGACCAGGGAGGAATCGATGGGACCGATAGATTTCTTTGCCTTTTGGGAGGCTTCTCCTCCCTTCTTTTCGCTCGGAGTCGCTTCTTGGCCTGACTCCTGAGCGGCTGCTGAGATGCCGACCATCAAAAAGATGAGCGCGAGAACCATCACGGTGATTTTCGTCCTTTTCATCACACCCTCCTCTTAATCGAACATGGCCAGGAGCATGCCCGCTGCTGCCGGAGAACCGATCGACCCGCCCAGGCAGGCGCCCATCGCATGCATCAGCAGGTAATTCTTCTTGTCGTACTTCTGACCCCATACCTGGGCCACGCGGGGCGACATGGGGATGGCGGAGACCCCTGAGATCCCGATGATGGGGTTGATCTTCTCCTTAACGAAGAGGTTCATAATCTTTACGGTCAGGATCCCCCCTGCGGTGCAGACCATAAAATCGAGGAGGCCCAGTCCGAAAACGGTGAGCGGTTTGGGGGTCAGAAAGACCTCTGCCTGCATCGAGGCCCCGATGCTCACCCCTAAGAGGACGGTGACCACATCCATCATCGGACCGCCGATGGTCTTGGTGAGCCGGGGAACGACCCCGCTCTCCCGCATGAGATTTCCGAACATGAACATCCCCATCAGGGGCATGACCGCCGGAACGAGAAGGGCAACGATCCCGCCGCAGACCAGGGGAAAGAGGATCTTCTCCGTCTTAGAGACAGGCCTCAAGGAGGGTTTCATCCGGATGAGGCGCTCCTCTTTGGTCGTGAGCAGACGCATCACGGGAGGCTGGATGAGAGGGACCATCGACATATAGGAATAGGCCGCCAAGGTATTGGCGCTCAAAAGGTGGGGCGCAAGCCGTGCGGTGAGGTAGATCGTCGTCGGGCCGTCGGCCCCGCCGATGATGCCCACGGAGGCCGCCTCCTTGATGCTATAGCCGAACAGGATCATTCCCGTGAAGGTGACGAAGACCCCTAACTGGGCCCCCGCCCCGATCAGAAGCATCTTCGGGTTGGCGATGAGGGGGCCAAAATCGGTCAAAGCGCCCAGCCCTAAAAAGATGAGGCAGGGGAGCAACTCCCACATGATGCCATATTTATAAAAAAACTGGAGCAGTTGTGGATGCCCGTCCTCGGTATAGCCGAAAAGAGGCGTGTTTGGAAAATTCACCAAAAAGATGCCAAACCCGATCGGAACCAGAAGGTTGGGCTCAAATTCCTTAACGATCGCCAGATAAAGGAAGAAGAGGCCGATACACCACATCACGATCACCTTCCAGCTCATGAAACCGAGTCCGGTGGTCTGGAAGGTTCCGACAAGGAGATCCCATATTTCACCCCAACTCATCTCGATTCCTCCTTTTTAAACTCGAAATCTTCACCCCTGCTCTTAGCACAATAAAGAGGACTTGTCAAGGCGAAATGTGATTTTTATAACAAGTTTCTAACTTGCTGAAAAAATATAAATTTAGTCGATGTCCGAGGCAAAATTTCAAGCGTGTGAGAAGGAGGGAATGGCCTTATTGTGTTAACGTGTGCATTTATCTTCTTGCCCTGTTTTTCTCCATATATTCCCTTGCCTGGAACATGAAGGCCTCGAGGCGGGTCAGGGTGTTGGTCTGTTCCTGTCCATCGTAGGCCATGTTGAGGATGGGGATATTGTTGTTCTCTTCCCGGTACCTTTTGAGGAGGGCGCTGACGATCGTCCCAGGCATACAGGTGAAGGGCATGATATTGATGATCCCGCTTGCTCCCCGTTTGGCAAAGTCGATCGACTTTCCGATGGAGAGGATGGCCTCCCCTTCGAAGCTGGAATCGAGATAGGGTTTGGCCTTTTTAAAGAGGGCCTGGGTCTTGGGCTCCCCGAAGTTCCGGAGGTGTCCCTTGAAGATCCTTTCGAGGCGGTGCTCATCCTTCTTCTGATAGTAATCGGTCAGAAAGACCTTCAAGAGATTCGAAAAGGACTTCTTCCGAAGGCTCCGTCTCTTGGAGATGGTGTTGACATAGAGGATCCACTCGGTCATCGGCGCGATCCAGGCCTCGCCTCCGAACTGTTCAATCTTCCGGATCACGTCCTCGTTGCTGAAGCGGTTGAGCCGGACGTAGATCTCGCCCACGATCCCGATCAGGGGCTTCGATCCGGGGGCCTCTACTTCGATGCGGTCGAAGGCTTCTAAGCCCTGTCGGAGGACTTCCTTCAGATCCCTTCCCTTCCGAATCGCGTCACAGACCTTTTGGAGGGACTCTTCATAGACCCGATCGGCCTCGCCCTTTTGCTTCTCATAGGGCCGGGTTTCGAGGAGCTTCTTGATCAGGAGGTCGACAGCGACGATCCCCTGCCACCCCAAACGGGAGAACTGGGAGCCCATGATCCCGAGGTCGTTGTAGAGCGTCTCGTCCTGATTGGGCGCATAGATCGGGACATGCGGGAATCCCAACTCGTCGAGGACGAGACGGTGGAAACGGTGGTACTGGCCGAAGCGGCAGGGCCCGTTTCCCGAGGGCATGAAGAAGGCCGCTCGCTCATGATCGAACCCCGGGGTCTTGACCAACTTGACCATATCCCCTGTGGTCAAAATGCAGGGGTAACACTCCTTGCCCGAGGTGAGCCTCCTCCCCCAGTAGAGGGTCTCCTCGTCCGATTCCTGGAAGACCTCGGCCTCCACCCCGCAGGCCTCGAAGGCGGCCTTCACCGCATAGGCGCCGTCATACATGTAGGGGATATAGATCTTCTTGCTCCGGTCGGTCTTGGGAGGCACCCTCTTCGAAGGAGCAAATTTCTTCGCCTTCGCATGCTTCAAGCTGTCGAGGAAGGCCTCGCAACGGGTGATGGCACCCGCATCCGCACTGTGTTCGTCGATCTCGATCTGGAGGTGGGGTTTGCCCTTCGAGAGTTCCCTGAAGAAATGGGTGATGAAGGAGTCCGGGCCGCAGCCGAAGTTGGTGATGTAAACGGCATAGAGCCTCGGATCCTCGTTGATGATCTTTCCGGCGGAGAGGATCTTCTGGCCGTAGCGCCAGTACATCTCCCGGATCTCCTCCGTGGGGTTGACCGAGTCGAGGGGGAGAAAATCCATGGGAATGGGAAGGACGCCCAGGTCCCTCAACTTTTTCGGCAACTCCAAGTTGACCCCGGGATCGCAGGAGTTGTAGGGCCGTCCGACGATGACCATGGCCTTCTCCTCGGGCCCGAGCCGGTCAAGGACCTCCTTGCCCCGGTTGAGAAGCCCCTGGTAGAAGCGGGCCTGAAACCGCTCGGCCTTCTCCATGGCCTCTTTGACCTGTTTGGCCTTCCGCTTGAGGGACCTTCCGAACTCGACCAGTTCTTTCTCCAGATGATCCCTTCCGAACCTGAAATGGAAGACCGGCTGGAGGACCTCAACGCCCCCTTTCTTGAAATCGATGGAGGAGTGGACCGCATACGGAAAGGCCTGGGCATAGGGGCAGGCGGCGCTGATCGGGATCTCCGGATGAGGCGACTTGAGGTTGACGATGGAGGGGAGGAAGATCCGACGCACGCCCTTCTCCATGAGATTGAGGACATGGCCGTGGCTCACTTTGATGGGGAAACAGGTCTCGGCCACGACGTTCTCCACGCCTTTCCGGATCAGCTCCTTGTTGGTCGCATCGGAGAGGACGGGCCGATAACCCAGCTCGACGAAGAAGGCCCTCCAGAAGGGCATCAGCTCGTGGAGGTAGAGAATCCTCGGGATCCCGATGAGCGGCGCATCCGCGGGAAGGGCCTCCTCCTTTTCGTAAGGGGCAAAGAGCATCCTCTCCCGCTCCTCGAACAGGTCGGGGAGGTCCGATCCCCTGCTCCGTTTGATCACATCGTATTTCTCGCACCGGCTTCCATAGAAGAGGGGTTTCTCCCCCTCCACGCTCACCTTCCGGATGAGACAGAGGTTGGAGCAGGCCTTGCATTCGAAGGAGGTCTGTTCGTATCGGCGCTGACTGAGGTCGAACCCTTTGAAGCGGGATCGTTCCCAGGTCCGCTCCTCCATCGCCAGGATCGCCACCCCGAGGGCTCCGGTGACATCGTGGTTTTCAGGAACGATGATCCTCTTGCCCAGGACGCTCTCGAAGGCGGCCACCACCCCTTTGTTAAAGGCCGTCCCTCCCTGGAAGAAGATCCGTTCCCCGATGCGCCGATCCCCGACGACCCGGTTCAGATAGTTCTGGACGATGGAGTAGCTGAGCCCGGCGACGAGGTTCTCCTTGGAGGCGCCCCTCTGTTGGTGGTGGATGAGATCGGACTCGATGAAGACCGTGCACCGCTCTCCCATCCTCACCGGCTCCGGAGCGGAGAGGGCGAGGTTTCCGAATTCCTCCTTGATCGAGATATCCAGTTTCTCCGCCTGCTCTTCGAGAAAGGAGCCTGTCCCGGCGGCACAGACCTTGTTCATTTCGAAATCGACGACCACCCGTTGGTCGATGCTGATATATTTCGAATCCTGACCGCCGATCTCGAAGATCGTATCCACCGACGGGTCGATATGGACCGCGGCCGTGGCCTGGGCGGTGATCTCATTGCGGACCAAATCGGCGCCCACGAAATCGGCCGTCAGGTAACGGCCCGAACCGGTGGTGCCCACGCCCAGGATCTCGATCTTGTCGCCCAGCTCCTCTCCGATTTCCCTCAGGCCGGTGCGGACCGCCTCGATCGGCCTTCCGGCGGTCATCAGGTATCGCTTGGCCAGGACCTTCTTGTCCTGGTCGATGACGACGAGGTTGGTGCTAATGGAGCCCACATCGATCCCGAGGTAGGCCTTGATCTTCTGGGAAGGTGGGGAGGAGGGAGAAGAGGGGTTTTGGTTCCCCCCTGGAGAGGACGAAGATCGGTGATGGGAAGAGAGGCAGAGCGGTTTTAAGGGCGCCTCCTTCTCCTGGTGGTGCTGGAGATAATCGGTGAGGACCGTTAAATCCAGCCTCGCCCTTGATCGAACCTCCTTCTTCTCCCGGGTGACGAGGACAGCGCCGATGGCCCCCATGGAGGCGAAATATTTCGGGATGATCAACTCCCCCTCGGAGAGTTCGAGGACCTCCTCAAAGGCCTTTCTCATCCCCACATTGGCCGCCACCCCGCCCTGGAAGGCGATCGGTTTATGAAAGGCCTTTCCCTTTCCGATGGTGCTCTTGAAATTCCTCGCCACGGCGTAACAGAGGCCTGCCACGATATCGTAGTCCGGCGTGGCGATCTGCTGAAGGTGGATCATATCGGACTTGGCAAAGACGCTGCACCGTCCGGCAATCCGGGGAGGATTTTTTGACTTGAGGGCCAGTTCGCCGAAGGCCTCGATCGTCAGGCCCAGCCGGGAGGCCTGTTGATCTAAAAAGGACCCGGTCCCCGCCGCACAGAGGGTGTTCATCGAGAAGTCGGCGATCTTAAGGCGACCGTTCTCCTCCTCGATCAGGATCAATTTCGAGTCCTCTCCGCCGATATCGATGATCGTCCGGACCTGGGGATAAAACTCCTGGACCGCCCTGGCCTGGGCGATGATCTCGTTGACGAAGTCTCCTCCGAGGAGATCGGCCAGTAATTTCCCACCCGTGCCGGTGAAGGAGAGGCTGTGAAATCGTTCCGGAGGGATGCGGGAAAGGATTTCTTCTAAAATCTTCTGGACCGTCCGGATCGGCTGTCCTTTGGTCCGGGTATAATGTTCCTCGACGACCTCGGCCCGCTCATTCAGGATGACCGTATTGGCACTGACCGAGCCGACATCAATCCCTAAGTAGAATCTGTCCATTTACGCCTATCGGAATCTGTCCTTCGAAAAAACATTGAAATAAATTTTAATCGATCCCATTTTCGGTTTTCAAGGTGAAGGGGATCCGAACCTCCTTTCTTTCAACGACCTTTCCCTTGAATCAGAAGGGAGGACGCACAAAAATGGATTGACAACCCCTTTTCGGTATGTTAGAGATTTCACGTTTCGAAACCCCTGATGCCCCAGAATCGAAAGCCTGAAAAATTCACGAAAGATTGGGTGAAGTTTGGGGGCATCGGTGTGGAAATGCTCGCTTCGGTGCTGATCGGCGCATTCGGAGGCTATGGCCTCGACCTTCTCCTTAAAACCCGGCCCTGGTTGATGATCGTGGGGTTCATCCTCGGGTCGGTGGCCGGTTTCCGGAGCATCTTCCGTCTCCTTCAGCAGGATCGAACAAAAAAGGATTGAGATGAATCCTTTTCTCTTCGGAACAGGGGTGGGAATCGGGCTGGCGTTGCTCAACTTCCTCGCCTCCACCTTCCTCTCTTCGAAAGTGATCCAACGTTCCAAATTGACCTCGGTGCTCATCGCCCTGGCCGGTTTCATCGGAAGGCTGACAGGCCTCGGTCTCATTTTTTACGGGTTGAGCAGGGTGAAGGGGATCCACTTTCAGGCCGCCCTGGTCTCTTTCCTCATCTGTTTCACCCTTCTCCTCGTCGTCAAGACCATCCGGTTTTATCGGCAGTTAGGGACCGTCCCTTGGAAGCTGATCGGGAGGTAAGGACTCGCCTATGGAAAAGATCGACTTGATGGAACACCTTCACCCCCACGTCCTCGTCCCCCTCAAGATCGGAAGCATCGACGTCTCCATCACCAACGCCGTCGTGATGATGTGGATCGCCTGCGCCCTGGTCTTCCTCACCCTCTACTTTGCGGGAAGGGCCGGGCGTTTGGTCCCGAAGGGACTTCAGAACCTGATGGAGTCGATGGTGGACTATCTGAAGACGAACCTCATCTATGAGACGATCGGCGAGAAGGGGATGGCCTGGTTTCCCTTCATCGCCACGCTCTTCTTCTTCATCCTCTACTGTAACCTCCTCGGCCTGATCCCAAAGGGCTTTACCGCCACCTCGAACATCAACGTCACCGCCTCCCTGGCGGTGGTCGTCTTCCTCTGCACCCAGGGGGCGGGCATCTATAAACACGGGCTCTTCGGCTACCTGAAGAAATTTGTCCCCAAGGGCATTCCCCTCTGGATCATCCCCCTGATGGTCCCTATCGAGATCATCAGCCAGTTCGCCAAACCCTTCTCCCTGGCCGTCCGGCTCTTTGCCAACATGACCGCCGGCCACCTCGTCATCCTGGTCTTCCTCTCCATGATCATCATGTTCAAGAGCGTCATCATCACGCCCCTGCCCCTGGCCATGGCCGTGGTGATGATGGCCTTCGAGATCTTTGTGGCGCTGATTCAGGCATTCATCTTTTCGATCCTGGCCTCCATGTATATTGCCGAGGCCATCCACGAAGAACATTAGACCCACCTCGAACCCCTCTTCTGGAGGGGGGTGGAAGGAGACATTAAATTAATTCATCGGAGGAGGTTGCCAAATGGATCCTGTCGGTTTTGCCTATTTAGGGGGAGGCTTGAGCATCGGCCTGGGAGCTCTCGGGACGGGGGTCGGGATGGGGATCATGGTCGGGAAGACGGTCGAGGGGATGGCCCGTCAGCCCGAGGTTTCCGGACTGCTCCGGACGACGATGATCATCGGCATCGCCTTCATCGAGGCCCTCGCCCTTTATGCCCTGGTCATCAGCTTCCTGTTGATCTTCAAATAAGGCACCGGGTTCCTCAAGGAAGGCGGGTTGGCCCTCGATGGCCACCCCGGACTCCAACCAGGATCCCGGGGGCGGTCATGGGAGGGATTGACCGAAAAGGAGTGGATCATGTTTAAAGCAGAACCAGGATTGATCATCTGGACGCTGGTCTCCTTCTTTCTCCTTCTCATCCTGCTGGCCAAGTTGGCCTATCCCCATATCCTGAGGGGGTTGAAGAAGCGGGAGGAGACCATTCAGCAGCAGCTCGAAGAGGCCCGCCAGGCCAAGCAGAAGGCCGAACAGCTTCTCGAGGAGTACCGGCGCCAGCTCGCGGAGGCCCGCTCCGAGGCCCAGAGGATCATCAACGAGGGCAAGGAATTGGGTGAGAACATGCGAAAGGAGATCATCCAGAGGGCCCAGCAGGAGTCGAATCAGATCGTGAAGCGTGCCCAGGAGGAGATCGAGCTTCAGAAGCAGAAGGCGATCCTCGAGCTCCAGGAGAAGATCGCCGATCTCTCCATCATGGCGGCCTCGAAGGTCATCGGCAAGTCCCTCGATACCGAGGACCACCGTCGCCTCGTCGAGGACTATGTCTCAAAGGTAGGTGAACTCTATGGGAAGTGATCCGGTGGTGAGAGGCTATGCCGAGGCCCTCTTCCATATGGCCAGGGCCGAGGAGGTGCTCGATCGGGTGGAAGAGGAGTTGACCCGCCTCAAGACCGGCCTCGAATCGAATGCCGAACTCAAGGAGTTTCTAAGCAACCCTCAGGTCTCTTCCGAGGGGAAGCGAAGTGCCCTCTCCCAGATCTTCGGGGGGACCGTTTCTGCCCTCACCCTCGACTGGCTCCATCTGGTCATCGATCAGGGCCGTCAGAGGAGGCTTCCAAACATCATCGAGACCTTCTTTGGCCTGGCGGAGGAATCCCGGCAGAAGGTGACCGCCGAGGTGATCACGGCCACTCCCCTGACGGAGGATCTGATCCAGCGCCTCGAGAAGGAACTCTCAAGGGCATCGAAGAAGCGGGTCTTTTTAAAACCGATGGTCGATCCCTCCATCTTGGGCGGAGCGATCGTCAAGATCGAAAATAAGATCATCGACGGAAGCATCCGGCATCGGCTCGAGGAGATCAAACAGGAGATGGTGAAGACCTACTGACCCAAGGGGTTGGGGCCTCCTCCTCAAGGAGAGGCGAGGCCGATGAATCCAAAACCCTCTTACGGCGAAGGGGAGGGTGGAGAAGGGCATAGTGGGGTGGAGACGTGGAACTGAAGATCAAACCAGAAGAGATATCAGCCATACTCAGACGCCATATCGAGCAATACCAGATTAAGACCGAGGCCGAGGAGATCGGAGAGGTGATCGAAGCCGGCGACGGGATTGCCCGGATCAAGGGCCTCCCGGGCTGCATGGCCTCGGAGATGCTCGAGTTCCCCAAAGGGATTTTGGGGATGGCCCTCAACCTCGACGAGGACCATATCGGTGCGATGATCCTCGGAGACTTCACCCAGATCGAGCAGGGCGATCCCGTGAAGCGGACCGGAAGAGTCCTTTCGGTTCCTGTGGGCGATGCCCTGATCGGCCGGATCGTCAATGCCATGGGCCAGCCCATCGACGGGAAGGGACCGATCCATACGGAGAAATTTCGTTTGATCGAAGGCACCGCGCCCAATGTCGTGGAACGCCAGCCCGTGAAGGAGCCCCTCCAGACCGGGCTCAAGTGTATCGACTCGATGATCCCCATCGGAAGGGGGCAGCGGGAGCTCATCATCGGCGACCGGCAGACGGGAAAGACGGCTATCGCGGTGGACACGATTCTCAACCAGAAGGGCGGGGACGTCATCTGCATCTACGTGGCCATCGGGCAGAAGCAGTCGACCGTGGCCTCGGTGGTCAACACCCTTCAGGAGTATGGGGCGATGGAATATACCATCGTCGTCTCCGCCACGGCCAGCGACCCTGCTCCCATGCAGTATGTCGCCCCCTATGCGGGCTGCGCCATGGGAGAGGAGTTCAGGGATACCGGGCGCCATGCCCTGATCATCTATGACGACCTCTGGAAGCATGCGGTGGCCTATCGGCAGATCTCTCTTCTCCTGAGGAGACCTCCTGGCCGGGAAGCCTTTCCAGGGGACATCTTCAACCTCCACTCCAGGCTCCTGGAGCGGGCGGCCAAACTGAGCGATGACCTCGGAGGAGGCTCCCTCACCGCGCTTCCCATTGTGGAGACCCAGGCAGGGGACTACTCGGCCTATATCCCGACCAATGTCATCTCCATCACCGACGGCCAGATCTATCTCGAAAGCGACCTCTTCTATGCCGGGGTCCGGCCCGCGGTCTCCGTAGGCCTCTCGGTCTCGAGGGTCGGAGGCAATGCCCAGATCAAGGCCATGAAGAAGGTGGCCGGGATGCTCCGGCTTGACCTCGCCCAGTATCGGGAGCTGGTCGCCTTTGCCAAATTCGGCTCGGAGCTGGACAAGGCCACCCAGGCCCAGATCACCCGGGGAGAGCGTCTGGTGGAGATCCTGAAACAGCCCCAGTACAGCCCGATGCCCGTGGAGAATCAGGTGATGATCATCTTCGTCGCGGAGAATGGCTATCTCGACGACCTCCCGGTGGAAAAGGTGAAAGATTTCGAAGCCGGGTTCTATCCCTTCATCCGCGAGAAGTATCCCCAGATCCCCAAGGCCATCCGCGAGACGAAGGAGCTTTCCGAGGAGACCTCCAGGCTCCTCCATCAGGCGGCCCAGGAATATAAGAAGAATTTTGTGGTGACCTGACCCCATGCCCGGAACCAAAGAGATCCGACGAAGAATCCGAAGCGTCATCAGCATCCAGCAGATCACCCGCGCCATGGAGATGATCGCGGTCTCCCGCCTCAAGCGGGCCGAGGAGCGTCTCCGTTCGGCCCGACCCTACGCGGAGAAGATTCAGGAGTTAATGCAGAGCCTGGCCCCTTCTCTTCCCCGGATTGACCATCCCCTTCTCGTCAAACGGGAGGTGAAACGGATCGGCCTCGTCCTGATCACCTCGGACAAGGGGCTCTGCGGCGGATACAACGCCAATGCGATTGCCGAGGCGACTCGGTTCATCAGCCGTTTCCCGGACAAAGAGATCCGGCTCATCCTCATCGGCAGAAAAGGCCACGACTTCTTCAAGAAGAAGGCCTATCCGATCGATTATACCCTCCTTCAGCTCTCGAAGGAGATCACCCTCCAGGAGGTAAGAGAAATCTCCGGGGTGATCATCAAAGGTTTTAAGGAGGCCCTCTACGACGAGGTCCACCTGATCTATACCCGGTTTCAATCGGCCATCTCCACCCACCCCACGCTCCTCCGACTCCTCCCCCTCGAAAGTCCGGAGAGGGCCAAGGGGGGAGGAGAGGTGAAGGGAGAGCCGATCTTCGAACCCTCGGCCGAAGAGATCATGGCCCAACTCCTGCCCAAATATCTCGAAGCGCAGATTTATAAAGGCCTTGTCGAGTCGGTCGCAAGCGAGCAGGGGGCCCGGATGGTCTCGATGAAATCGGCCACGGAGAATGCGGAGGAGATGATCTCCACCCTCACCCTCAGTTACAACAAGGCGAGGCAGGCCTCCATCACCAAGGAACTCCTGGAGGTGACCACGGGCGCCGAGGCCCTGCGGCTGGCCCAAAAGAAAAAATAGGGTCGGGGGGTGTTAGGGGGGCCTTTCGACTTAAATCTTCTAACTTCGCCAGGAGGTAAGACATTGAAGGTCGGGAAAGTCTTGAGGGTCATCGGTCCGGTCGTGGACGTCGAATATTTCACCGAAGAGCTTCCAGCCATCTACAATGCCATCCGGATCGACAAACCGGACGGGACGAAACTGATCGTGGAGGTCGCCCAGTATTTGGGTGACAATGTCGTCCGGTGCGTGGCGACCTCCTCAACGGACGGTCTGGTCCGTGGGATGGCTGCCGTCGATACCGGAGAGCCCATCACCATGCCGGTCGGAAGAGAGACCCTGGGGAGGGTCTTCAACCTCCTCGGAGAGCCCATCGATAAGTTGGGCGAATGTCCCGCCAAGAAGCGCTATCCCATCCATCGCCATCCCCCGCCCTTCGAGGAGCAGGTCCCTTCCACCCAGGTCTTCGAAACAGGCCTCAAGGTGATCGACCTCCTCGAGCCCTATGCCAAAGGCGGAAAGGTCGGCCTCTTCGGGGGCGCGGGCGTGGGAAAGACCGTCCTGATCATGGAGTTGATTCGAAACATCGCGACCGAACACGGAGGGTTTTCGGTCTTCGGCGGCGTGGGCGAGAGGACCCGCGAAGGAAACGACCTCTGGCTCGAGATGAAGGCCTCGGGCGTGATCGACAAGACCGTCCTCGTCTTCGGTCAGATGAACGAGCCTCCCGGCGCCAGGCTCAGGGTCGGCCTCTCCGCCCTCACCCAGGCCGAATACTTCCGGGATGAAGAGGGCCAGGACGTCCTCCTCTTCATCGATAACATCTTCCGATTTGTCCAGGCGGGCTCCGAGGTTTCGGCCCTCCTCGGCCGGATGCCATCGGCCGTGGGCTACCAACCCACCCTCTCGACGGAGATGGGCGAGCTGCAGGAACGGATCACCTCGACCAAGAGGGGATCGATCACCTCGGTCCAGGCCATCTATGTCCCTGCGGATGACCTGACCGATCCGGCTCCGGCCACGACCTTTTCCCATCTCGATGCGACCACGGTGCTTTCGAGGCAGCTGGCCGAGCTGGGCATCTATCCTGCCGTGGACCCCCTCGACTCCACGTCGAGGATCCTCGATCCGCGCATCGTCGGCGAGGAACACTACCGGGTAGCCCGGGGGGTCCAGCAGGTCCTTCAACGTTATAAAGAACTTCAGGACATCATCGCCATCCTCGGCATGGAAGAGCTTTCGGAGGAGGACAAGCTGATCGTCCATCGGGCCCGAAGGATTCAGCGTTTCCTCTCCCAGCCCTTCTTCGTGGCCGAACAATTCACCGGCACCCCGGGACGCTATGTCCCCTTGCCCGATACGATCAAGGGCTTCAAGGAGATCCTCGAAGGAAAGCACGACGACCTGCCCGAACAGGCCTTCTACATGGTGGGAAAGATCGAAGAGGCGGTCGAAAAGGCAAAGCGGTTACAGGAGGGAATCCACTGAAACAAAAGCTCGTAATGGGAAGCGAGAAACCGGGAACGATCTCCAGGGATTGAGTGGGGATAAAACATCTGAGAAATGGGATCGTTTTTGGATCGGGTAAGTAATCGAGATGGATGATCAGCCCTTTATCCTCGATGTCGTGACCTTAAAGAGGGTCGTCTTCAGCGAACCGGTCGAATCGGTGGTTGCGCCCGGAACGGTCGGTTACTTCGGGATCCTTCCCGGACATACCCCTTTTGTCTCAAGCCTGCAGGTGGGCATCACCCGGATCACAAAGCCAGGGGGGGAGAAGTTGAACCTCTTTACCAGCACCGGCTTTCTAATGACGGATGGGAAGAGGGTCATCCTCCTGGCCGATGCTGCCGAACGGCCGGAAGAGATCGATACCGCAAGGGCTCAACGGGCCAAAGAGAGGGCCGAAAAACGCCTGGCTGAAAGGGCACCGGATACGGACATCAACCGGGCCAAGGTGGCCCTCCTCCGTGCGGTCACCCGGCTCAAACTGGCCCAGGGGTGATCCCTTTGGAGAGGCGGGCTTTCAGGAGGCCGAGGGCCTTCGAAATCGCCTCGGGCATGGTCCGGCCGAATTGTTCGAAGAACTTTTCGATGCCCAAGATCTCGTCGTCCCACTCCCGGGGATGGATCTCGAAGAGTTTCGCAAGCCTTTCTTCGGAGAGGCCCAACCCCTCCCGTTCGATCTCGTTGAGATGAGGGACGAGCCCGAGAGGGGTCTCCCTTGCACCCACCCGGCCCCTGACCCGATCGACGATCCACTTCAACACCCGGATATTCTCTCCGAATCCAGGCCAGAGAAATCGGCCCTCCTCGTCGAGCCTGAACCAGTTGACCGAAAAGATTCTCGGCGGGTGTGCCAGCCTCTCTCCCATCCGGAGCCAGTGGCCGAAATACATCCCCATATTATACCCGCAGAAGGGAAGCATGGCCATCGGATCCCTTCTCAGGACCCCGATCTGATGGAGGGCCGCGGCGGTCGTTTCGGAGCCGTTTCTCGCCCCTAAAAAGACGCCGTGGGCCCAGTCGAATCCCTCCGTGACCAGCGGGATCAGGTGGCTCCGGCGCCCTCCGATCAGGATGGCCGAGATCGGCACCCCTGCGGGATTGGCAAACTCTTTGGAGAGGGTCGGTACCTGCTCGATCGAGACGGTGAACCTCGCATTGGGATGGGCGGCCTTCTTTTCGCCTCCGGGGCTCCAGGGCTGGCCCTGCCAGTCCAGAAGGCGATTCGGGACCTCTCCGTCCATCCCCTCCCACCAGGGCTCGTTTGTCTCGGGGTTCAAGGCGGTATTGGTGAATAGGACCGGAAAGCATCTCCCCGCCGTCAGGGTCTTCATCATGTTTGGATTGGTCTTCATCGAGGTGCCCGGAGCCACACCGAAGAGTCCGATTTCAGGATTGATGGCCCAGAGCCGACCGTCCGGTCCGACGTTGAGCCAGGCGATATCGTCTCCGAGGGTCCAGACCCTGTAGCCGGGCAGGGTCGATTCCAGCATGGCAAGGTTCGTCTTTCCGCAGGCCGATGGCATGGCCGCCGCGAGGTAAGTCACCTCGCCTTCCGGGTCCTCGACACCGATGATGACCATGTGTTCCGCCAGCCACCCTTCCTTCAACCCCTGCCAGGAGGCGATCCTGAGGGAGAAGCATTTCTTTCCGAGGAGGGCATTTCCACCGTAGCCCGAACCGATGCTCCAGACGAGGTATTCGTCAGGAAAGTGCATGATGAAACGGCGATTCGGGTCGAAGTCGCCTATGGAGTGAAGGCCCTTGACGAAATCCTCTCTCCTCCCGATCTTCTCGACGACCTCCTTTCCCATGCGCGTCATGATCCGCATGCTGATGGCGACGTAAGAGACATCGGTCAACTGAACGCAGGCCTTGGCATAGGGGGAATCGGGATGGCCCATCATATAAGGGAGCACATACATGGTGCGCCCTCTCATGCAGCCCTTCGTTAAAGAGGTGAGAAGGGCCTTGGCCTCTTTGGGATCCATCCAGTTATTGTTGGGCCCTGCGAGATCTTTCTCGGGATGGCAGACATAGGTGAGGTGCTCGGTCCTGGCCACATCGGTGGGATGGCTTCGATGGAGATACGCGTAGGGAAAGGTCCTCTGATTCAGTGGATGAAAAATCGGATGGGCTTCGATCCTCTCCTCCTTCATCCCGATCTCGATGAGGCGATGGGCCTCTTCCTCGGAACCGTCACACCAGTAGATCCGCTCCGGCTCGGTCAACCGGGCCTGCTCTTCCACCCATTCCTCCAGAGGAGTCGCCATCGGTCGATTCTCCTTTTTGATTTATATTCAACTTAAAGGGGGTTCTGGGGTTGTACGTCTTTATATACCTAATGGCCTTACTTTTCAAGTTCAAGTTAAGGCAATTATAAAAGATTGGCCACTGGTTTTGCGATCAATTGAAGGAGCCGGTCGGGGGCTTTCATGGCAATGAGGATAAAACGGTGTTCTCTTTCTCTTGAGTAGGCATAAAGCCCTTTCAGGCTGTTTAGGTGGAGCTTTCATGGATTGAACCATTTCGGAAGAACGCCCCCACCTCCGGAGGACCTTGGCCTCAGGGATGGCCAGGAAGGTTTAAAGGGGCAGGGTAGGCCTTCTCTTCTCTAACCTTTTATGGAAAAAGGGCGAAAGGTCGGTTGTCGTCTTCAAGCAGGCCCAAGAGAATGGCAAAATAAATGGGGCATGATTGTCAACTTTTAATTGATAACAGGTTGACATTATTTTTATCCTATCTTATTCTTTTTCAAATCTTCCCTCATTTTTTGGTTTGGGTGTGGTAGGATCACCAGGCCTTGATGACAGCCTCGCTTGGAAAAGAAAAGGATTTCGCCCTTGGGATCACGTCTCTTTTGAATGAAACCCATTAAAAGGAGCCCTCTTTATTTATGAAAAATTTGGGTCGATTAGAGGAGAAAGTTTTATCCGGGGAAGGCCTCTCCGAAGAAGAGGCCAGAGGAATACTTCAGATAGGTCATGAAAATGTTCTCGAGATCATATCCCTTGCAAATCAAGCCAGGGCCAGGTTTAAGGGGAATAAAATCAACCTCTGCTCCATCATCAATGCAAAATCAGGGCTTTGTGGAGAAGATTGTGCTTTCTGTTCGCAATCGGTCTATCATCCTACCCAGATACCAACCTATCCATTTGTTGGCGAGGAGAGGGTGATTCAGGAGGCCAAAGAGGCAGCAAAGAGTCAGGCGCGCCACTTTTCGATCGTGATGAGTGGCTATGCCCCAACCGAGGATGAACTCAAGGGTATCGAACATTCGATTGTGGGGATCTTGAGAGAAACCTCCCTCGAGCCCTGTGCCTCGCTCGGGATTCTCGACAGGAGGTCCCTTACAAGGCTTAAAAAGGCGGGCTTAGGACATTATCACCATAATCTTGAGACCGCCCGGAGTTTTTTTAAGCACATCTGTACGACCCATAGCTACGAGGAGGATCTCAGTACAATTCAAATGGCTAAAGAATTGGGATTCCGGGTGTGCTGCGGTGGCCTCTTCGGGATGGGCGAATCCTGGGAGCATCGTATCGAATTGGCCTACACGCTTAAGGAACTCGATGTTGACTCGGTTCCGATCAATTTTTTAAACCCCATCCCCGGTACACGACTTGAGAAGGCAAGATTTCTAACCCCCATGGAATGCCTCAAAATCATCTCCCTTTTTCGATTGATCTTGCCGCAAAAAGATATCATCGTATGCGGGGGCAGAGAGGTCAATCTAAGAGACCTCCAATCGATGATCTTTTTTGCGGGGGCAAATGGGATGATGATCGGTGGATACCTTACCACAAAAGGGAGAAAACCGGAGGAAGACCTTCAAATGGTAAAGGACCTTGGATTCATCATTGCCTGAAAAGGATGGGGAGGTATTCCGACTTCTCCCCTCCATAAACCTCCCAACAACGCCACAGATCGATACCCTTTCCCCATTCCAAATTTCATCCCCTTTTTAGTCCGCCTTCTTAGGAGAAAACACGAGGCCTGAGGAAGTGTTTGACACCCCTTGTTCCTTGATGTATAACATGCTTGCGATCAGAGGAGATTCCATCTCGCCCGAGGGATCGGCGTGAAGAAACACCCCGTGGCCATCGTCCGATACGAAAATCCTTTGGGGTCGGTACGAAGAGCGGTGGACCTCTGCCGAGGTCTCGATCACCTTCCTGCCAAAGGAAGGGTCTTTATTAAACCCAACATCGTCTTCTGGACCCGGACCACTCCCTTCCCGAAATGGGGGGTGGTGACGACCTCACGGGTCGTGGAAGATATGGTGGTCCTTCTCAAAGAACGCGGCATCGACGATATCACTATCGCTGAAGGGATCACCACCTTCGACCCGAAGGACAGGGAGACCCCTGCTCACGCCTTTGAAACCCTCGGGTACAATCTCCTGAAGAAACGCTACGGGATCAAGACCCTGGACGTCTTCGAGCGGCCCTTTCGGAAGGTCGATCTGGGGGCAGGGGTGGTCCTCAACTTCAATGAAGATATCCTCGAGGCCGACTTCGTGGTCAACCTCCCCGTGTTAAAAACCCATGCCCAGACCGTGGTGAGCCTCGGAATCAAGAACCTGAAGGGGCTGGTGGACGTCCCCTCCCGAAAGAGGTGCCACAACCCGGACCCCGAGAAGAACCTCAGCTACTGGGTCGCCCGGCTCGCCAACAAACTTCCGCCCTCCTTTACCCTGCTCGACGGGATCTTCACGGCAGAAAGAGGCCCTTTTTTCGAGGGAAGGTTGAGGAGGACAAATCTCCTTATCGCCTCTCCCGATCTCTTTTCAGCGGACAAGGTGGGAGCCAAGGTGTTAGGCTATGAGCCCTCCGAGGTCCCCTATCTCCGGTATGCCTCACAAGACTGGGGAAGGCCCCTCGACTTCTCCGATGTCGAAGTGATGGGGGAAAGGATGGAGGCGGTTTCTTCCTTCCATGAGTATGCGTTTCCTTATACTGAGGATGGAACGCTTCCAAAACCCATGGAGAAGCTTGGCATCAAGGGATTGACGTATCGAAAGTATGATGATACCATCTGTACCTACTGTTCCGGTTTCACCACGATCATGCTCATGGCGATCGCCCATGCCTGGAGGGGAAAACCCTGGGACGAAATCGAGATCCTGACCGGCAAGAGGATGAAGCCGACCCCGGGAAAGAAGAAGACGATCCTTCTGGGAAAGTGCATGGTTCAGGCGAATAAGGACAGCGAACATATCCAGGAGATGATCGCGGTGAAAGGATGTCCGCCCGATCTGAAAGAGGCCCTCCAGGCCCTCCAGAGGGCGGGCATCGAGGCAAATCCATCCTTTTTCGAACATATGGATATGGCGGCAGGGTTCTTCCTTAAACGATTTGAAGGGAAACCCGAATTCGACGAATCCTTCTACCGGGTGGTTTAACGAGGAGTCCGGCATGGGGCAGGAGACTTTACTCACCTATTTTTATCGGAATGTGAGGGAATGTCCCGATCGGGTGGCCTTACGCCACAAGGATTACGGGATCTGGCACGATGTCACCTGGAAGCAGTATGGCGAGAAGGTGAGGCAGGTGGCCATGGGGCTGATCAGCCTCGGCCTGAAGAAAGGGGAGTGCGTCTCCATCATCAGCGAGAACCGGCCGGAGTGGGTCTATGCCGACTTCGGGATCATGTCCGCAGGAGGAGTGACCACCGGCATCTATACGACCAATGCCCCAGAACAGTGCGGCTACATCGTCCAGAATTCCGGTTCGAGATTCTATTTCGCGGAGAACGAGGAGCAGTTCGACAAGACCCTCAAGTTCAGGAAGGATACCCCCCATCTCGAAAAGGTGATCGTGATGGATATGGAGGGATTGAAGCGTTACCCTGACCCTCTCCTGATGAGCTTCGACGACCTGTTAAAGCGGGGAAAGGAGTTCGATGAGAAACATCCCGGTCTCTTTGAGCAGCGCCTGGGAGAGGTCCAACCTGAAGACCTGGCGGTCCTCATCTACACCTCCGGCACCACCGGGCCTCCCAAGGGAGCCATGCTCACCCATGCCAACCTCCTCTTCATGAGCGAGGCCATGACCCGGGTGAATCCCGTGAAGGACGGCGACGAAACGCTCTCCTACCTCCCCCTGTGCCACATCTTCGAACAGCTCTTCACGGTGATGATCAATATCCGTTACCGGACGGTCTGCAATTTCATCGAGAGTCCCGACACGGTGATGGAGAATATGCGGGAGGTCTCTCCGACGATCACCTGCGGGGTGCCCCGCATCTGGGAGAAGTATGCCTCGGGGATCATGATCCGGATGGCTGACGCCACCTGGTTCAAGCGGACGGTCTTCAAGGCCTGTATGGGGATCGGCATGAAGTATGCCGATCGGAAGTTGAACTTTAAGCCCATTCCCTTCTATTTAAAAGCGGCTTATCTGGCCGCCTATGCGGCGGTCTTCCGTAAGCTCAAGGAACGTCTGGGCTTCGACCGGGTGCGGATCGCCTACTCCGGGGCCGCTCCCATCTCCCCGGACGTCCTGAAGTTCTTCAACGCCATCGGCCTTCCCCTTGTGGAGGGCTACGGCCAGACCGAGGGGACGGGCGTCACCACCGTCAGCCAGAAGGGACGACTCAAGATCGGGAAGGTCGGCCAACCCCTTCCGGGCGTCGAGGTGAAGATCGCCGAGGACGGAGAGATCCTGGTGAGGGGGCCGGGCGTCTTCAAGGGCTATTTTAAGAACCCCGAGGCCACTGCCGAGACGCTCAAAGACGGATGGCTCCACTCGGGAGACGTGGGAGAGCTGGACGAGGATGGGTTTTTGAAGATCACCGACCGGAAGAAGGACCTGATCATCACCGCGGGCGGAAAGAACATCGCCCCCCAGAACATCGAGAATCAGCTCAAATTCAGCCCCTACATCAACGATGCCATCGTCATCGGCGACCGTCGGAAATATCTCGTGGCCCTCATCGCCATCGACGAGGAGAACGTGATCAAATATGCTCAGGATCACAAGATCCAGTTCAGCACCTATGCCAGCCTCACCCAGGCGCCGGAGATCCGGCAGCTGATTCAGAAGGAGGTGGACCGGGTCAATAAGACCCTTGCCCAGGTGGAGCAGGTCAAGAAGTTCGCCATCATCCCCAAGAAGCTCTACGAGGAGGATGGCGAGGTGACGCCGACCATGAAGGTGAAGCGCAAGGCGATCAACGAGGCTTACAAGGACGTGATTGAAAAGTTGTATAGGGGGGATTGAAAGGGAAATTCCAGATGCGCCCTTCGAGGGCCAAGACCCAAAAATTCTCCGATGCTTACCGCCAGCGTTTCTTCCGTTTCCACCTCTGATAGCCTTTGGCCGATTCCTCAGAACGGATGCCGAGATAGAATTCTTTGACATCCTCGTCCTGAAGAAGGATTTCGGGTTTATTGGCCGCCACGATCCTTCCGCTTTCGAGGACGAAGGCGTAGTCCGAAATCCTCAAGGCCATCTTCGCATTCTGTTCCACGAGGAGGATCGTCGTCCCCTCATCGTTGATCGTCTGGATGATGCCGAAGATCTCCTTGACGAGAAGGGGGGAGAGCCCCAGAGAGGGTTCATCGAGCATCAAGAGTTTGGGACGGGCCATCAGGGCCCTCCCGATGGCCAGCATCTGCTGTTCGCCACCGCTGAGCGTCCCCGCCCACTGATCCTTTCTCTGCCGAAGGATGGGAAAGTGGTGGAGGACCCGTTCGTAGTCCTCCCGGATCCCCTTTTTGTCCCTTCGGGTGTAGGCCCCCATCTTCAAGTTTTCGTCGACGCTCAACTCGGGAAAGACCTCTCGTCCCTCGGGGACGTAGGAGATGCCGAGATGGACGATCTCCTCGGCGTCCTTCCCGTCGATCCTCTTGCCCATGAATTCGATCGTCCCCTTGTCGGGTTGATCTTCCAGGAGCCCCATGATCGTCTTGAGGATGGTCGTCTTTCCGGCGCCGTTGGCCCCGAGGATGGAGACGATCTGTTTCTCCTGGACCTCGAGGGAGACTCCCCGGATTGCCATGATGAGACCATAGAAGGTTTCGATGTTTTTAACGTTGAGCAAGGCTCTCTTCCTCTCCTAAATAGGCCTTCAAGACCTCGGGATGCCTCTGGATCTCCTGGGGCAACCCCTCGGCGATCTTCTCTCCGAAATTGAGGGCCAGGATTCGGTCAGAGACCTCCATGATCAGGTTCATGTCATGCTCGACGAGCAGGACCGTGATGCCGAGATCGTCCCGGATGTCCTGGATGGAGAAGATCATGTCCATCTTCTCCTCGAGGTTCATCCCTGCGGAAGGTTCGTCGAGAAGGATCAACTCCGGTTCCAGGGCCAGGGCCCGGCCCAATTCCACCAGTTTTCGGGTCCCGTAAGGGAGATTGATCACAAACTGGTTTCTTGCGGATTGCAAGTCCAGGAAGTCGATGATCTCTTCCACCTTCCGCCGATGTTCGATCTCCTCCCGGGCGGCCTTTGAATTCTTATTGAGGAAGGTGGCTCCGCTCCAGACGCCCGTTTTCATGTGGATGTGACGGCCCAGCATCAGGTTATCCATCGTGGTCATGTGGGAGAAGAGCTCGATGTTCTGAAAGGTCCGGGCGATCCCTTTCTTGGCCACCTGATGGGGCTTCAGATGGGTGATCTCCTCCCCTTTGAAATAGATCTTTCCGGCGTCAGGAGGATAGATCCCGCTGATGCAGTTGAAGATGGTCGTCTTGCCCGCCCCGTTCGGCCCGATGATCGAGTAGATGGTCCCCTTCTGGACCTCGAAGCTCACCCGGTTGAGGGCCTTGATCCCCCCGAAGGAGATGGTCAGGTTTTCGATTTTTAGGATCGGCTCCATGGAAGTTCGATCGCCCAAGGAAGGCCGGGGGCGGGCAGAGAGGGTCCTCTCCCTGCCCTGTCCCCCTCTACTTCGTGATCTGGATCCAGTCCGTGAGCCTCTCGATCGAGCCGTCAGGACGGACCTTCCCATAGAAGACATGTTTCCCGCCCTGCCGGTCCATCGGCGTTTTCGCCGGACCATAGGTGATGGGCGGACCGATGCCTTGCCAGTTCTTGAGCGTTTCCATGGCGCTCACCCAGGTCTCGGGGGTCAAATTCCTCCCGGCCCTCCGGAGCCCTTCGAAGAAGGGCTCGGCGAAGATGATGCCGGCATAGTAGAAGACGCCCCAGCGCTCCTGGGGGGCATATTTCTTCTGGGCCTCTCGGTATTTGACCATCAGGGGATGGTTGGAGTCCGGAAGCTCACCGAAGAAGGAGTTGATCATTCCGGCCCATAACCCTTTGGTGATGCTCATCATCAGGGCCGCGTCGGAAAGGGTGTTGCTTGTCGCCCACTGAGGTTTGAATCCGATCTTGGCCGTCTCCGCCAGAAGCAGGGCGGCATGGGTGGGCATGGCCCACATGATGACCGCTTCGGCTCCGGAGTTCTTCAATTTTAAGGCGTGGGTGCTGAGATCCCGGTCGGTCACCTCCGCAGAGACCTTCTCGACCAGCTTCAATTTGTGCTTCAAGAGATAGCGCTCCACCCCCATAAGCCCCTGTTTTCCGTAATCGTCGTTCTGATAGAACATGGCGATCTTTTTGAACCCAAGCTTCTCATAGAGGTAGCCCGTGAGGTTGAAGGCCTCATCGTCGTAGAGGGGGTAGATGGCGAAGAGGTACTTTTGGATCGGGGTGATCCATTCATAGACGCCCGTGACCGGGCCGCACCAGGGGACTTTGTTCTCCATCAGGTAATCCCGGGCGGTCATCCCGGTGGCCACCCCGACGCCTCCCACGACGGCGAAGACGCCGATCTGCTCTACAAATTCCTTTGCGATGGCCTTGGTCTTGGCCGGCATGTAGGAGTCGTCCCGCAAAAAGTATCGGATCTTTCTTCCGTGGATCCCGCCCTCATCGTTGATGATCTTGACCAGAAGGTCCGTCCCTCTGGCCACGGCTCCCCAAGGGGCAGCGGGTCCGGTTTGAGGCCCCCATTGTCCGATGAGGATCTCTGTGTCCGTAACCCCCCGGACGGCCTGACCCCATGTCGGAGAAGAGATGAGAAATCCAAACATCGTAAGAATAAGACCGATCCCCCATTGACGCTTCCTCATCCTATTCGCCTCCTTTCTTAGTTTTCCCATCATTAAACGGTTGACCCCGACTCTTCGTTTAAACCTTTTTCACGTAATGCCTGGCCAATAACCCGCTCGGTCTCACGCAGAGCATCAGGACGATGATCGCAAAGGCCACGACCGATTTGAACGAGAGGGAGACGTAGCCTCCGAAGAGATTTTCGATCACTCCCAGCAGGGCCCCTCCCAGGGCGGCTCCCGGAAGACTGGTCATCCCGCCGAGGACCCCCGAGGCGAAACCTTTGAGGAGGGGATCCATCATCATGGGGGGATCGAGCACGCCCAAGGCGGCGATGAGCATGCCCGCCACGGCTCCGACCATGGAGCTGAGAGCCCAGGTGAAGGAGTAGATCCATTTGGTCCGGATCCCCATGACGCGGGCCGCCAGTTGATTCTGTTGGGTGGCCCGCATGGCGATGCCCCATTTCGTATAACGAAAGAAGAGAAAGAGGATGAACATCAGGAAGAGGGAGACGATGATCGTCCAGAAGTTGATTTTGCTGATCACCAATCCCGAGAGGTTGTAGGTCTCGATGTTGGAGACCGGGAAGGGGAGGGATCTCTGGTCGGGACCCCATTTCCATCCCACAAATCCCATCAGGATCATTTCAAAGCCGAGGGTGATGATGATCAGACCGAGGACCGTCGGGTCTTTGGCACGCCTGAGGAAGGCAAATTCAAAGAAGACCGCCAGGAGGACGGCAAACAGGAGGGTGAGGGCCAGGGCGTAGGGGAAAGGGAGCTTATAGGTATCGAGGAGGGTGAAGGCAATGAAGGTGCTGATCATCGCCATCTCCCCCTGAGCAAAGTTGAGGACTTCGGAGGTCTTATAGATGATAACCATGGCCAGCGCCAGAAGGGCGTAACAGGCGCCCACCGCCAATCCGCTCACAATCAGTTGTCCCAGCATATTGGGCTCCGAGAAGCTATTCGAAATCCGACTTTGAGCCTTTTAAAAGGGCCAGGTCTTCCAGTATCGCTTGCAACGGATCCAGAATCCGAAGATTCCCAGCGGTTCAAAGAGGACGATGAGGATCATGATGAGGCCGTAAACGATGACCGCGATGTTTGAGATCCCTGCCATGCTCATGTATTTCTGGGAAAAAGCGACGAGGGCGGGCCCGATAAGAGAAATGTCCTGGATGGCTTGCAGTTTAATGTCGAGAAAGGTCATCAGGGCCGCTCCGCTGATGGACCCCATGATCGAGCCCAATCCACCGACGACCACCATCGCCAAAAAGGTGATCGACATGATGAGGTGGAAACTCTCCGGGTTGATGAAGCCCAGGATGAAGGCATAGAGGCCTCCTGCGATCCCGGTATAAAAAGCGCTCACGGCGAAGGCGAGGGTCTTGTAATAGGTGAGATTGACCCCCATGGCTTCGGCCGCGATGTCGCTGTCGCGAATGGCAATGAAGGCCCGGCCCACCCGGGTCTTCATCAACTTCACGGCACCGATGACCATGACCGTGGCGATGACCATGATCAGGTAATAAAAATGGAGATCTTTGATCGGCACCCCGAGGAATTCGAGTTTCGGGGCCTGCAGCCCCATCCGCCCACCGAAGAATTCGAGGTGTTTGATGGTCGTGGTCACCGCCATGCCGAACCCGAGGGTCGCGATGGCGAGGTAGGGCCCCTTCAGTCGCAGGGCCGGGAGCCCCAAGAGGAATCCAAAGGCAGAGGAAGCGAATCCCGCGAGGGGAAGGGCAACAAGAAGGGGAAGGTTCCACCTCGAGACCAGGATGACCGAAGCAAAAGCACCGATGGCGAAGAAGCCGGCATGTCCCATGGAGATCTGGCCGGTATATCCGACGAGGATGTTCAGGCCGACGGCGACGATGGCATGGACCGCGATCAGGTTGACGATATATAGGGAGAGGCCTAAAAGGTGATAGGTTTTGATGAGATAGGGCAAAAGGGCGAGAAAGAGGAGAAAGAGAAGGCTCCAGACCAGAATGGTGTTGCTCTTGAAAAGTTCGATGTCTTCATAATAGTTTCGTTTGATATCCACGAGACGTCAACCGATTAGGACGGATCCTTTATTTAAAATCGTTTTCCTCCAAGGCGTGATGTTATTATAGGCCTCGCCCAGCTTTTGTCAACTCTTTTTTTAAAGAAGTTCGGAGAGTTAACCCTCCCCTCATTTGACAAAGAGGAAGGGTTCCACTATAAAATAGTCCATTCGCGAAGAGAAGGGGAAGGGGGAGAAGGGCCGGTGGTGAAGTTCTTCGAGCTGATTCGAGGGGGAGGGGAGAGGGAGAGGGTCGCTCCGAAAGAGGAGAGGACCTACGAGGAACAGATGGATGAACTCACCTCCTGGAATATCGAGCATACGGACATCCTGAAGATTCTAAGGCAGGAGATTAACGAGGAAAGGTTGGCACGCTGGTCGGAGGCCCTGGAGAGAGGGGTTCGAAGGCATCTCGATCCCAAATGGGTCACCAACGAGGCAGCCCCTCTCATGGCGGTCTATCGTGACCTGTATCGATTTGTGAAGGAGATGAGGGTGAGGCTATTAGGGCACCCCTCGGTGCAGGGGATGAAATCCTTGGAGCGTTCCGATTCCCTGGTGGTTTGCATCCTGTGCGGGATTCGGGCGTTGCAGAAGGAGAGAGGGGCGAAACGGCCCATCGATACCCTCCAATGGATGATCCTCGAAAGGTATTTAGGATAACGCCCGGCTCCTTTAAGGGGTTGACATTTTGAAGCGGTTCAATAATAATTCAGCACGAGGGCGCTTAGTTCAGGGGGAGAACGCCTGCTTCACACGCAGGAAGTCAGAGGTTCAAATCCTCTAGCGCCCACCATCTCTTTCTCGATTCGCCTTGCCACTCGCAAGAGGGAAGCGATGTCCGGACATTCGAAATGGAGCACCATTAAACGGAAGAAAGGGGCGGCCGACGCCAAACGGGGAAAGCTCTTCACGAAGCTGATCCGGGAGATCATGGTCGCCGCCCGCGTGGGCGGGGGAGATATCAATGCCAACCCGAGGCTCCGAACCGCGGTCCAGGCTGCCAAGGCAGAGAACATGCCGAAAGAGAATATCGAACGGGCCATCAAAAAAGGGACCGGAGAGCTGGAGGGCGCCCATTACGAATCCTTGACCTACGAAGGCTACGGCCCAGGGGGAGTGGCGATGCTCCTCGAGGTCTTGACGGACAACAAAAATCGCACCGTGGCCGAGGTGAGGCACATCTTTTCGAAGTATAACGGAAGCCTGGGGGAGACGGGATGTGTCTCCTGGATGTTCGATAAAAAGGGGCTGATCTTGGTGGAGAAGGAAGGGACAGACGAAGACCGGCTGATCGAGGTGGCCCTCGATGCCGGGGCGATCGATGTGAAGGACACGGGCAAGGAATTCGAGGTCACGGTCCCACCGGCCCAGCTGGAGAGCGTGAAGAAGGCCATCGAAGAAGCGGGTTTCAAATATAGCTATGCCGAGGTGACGATGGTCCCTCAGACCACTGTCCGACTCACCGGAAAAGAGGCCGAACAGATGCTCAAGCTCATGGAGGGGCTCGAGGATTCCGACGACGTCCAGAAGGTCTATGCCAATTTTGACATCGCCGACGAGGAGATGGAACGACTCAGTGCTTAAAGACCCAATCCCCCTCGGGAGGCCGAAGCCACCATATCCATCGTTCGAGATAGGTGGCTTTTTTTACATCTAAGTTAAGTAAGCGAGGTAAGGGGTGAAGGCCATCGGGATCGATCCGGGCCTGGCCATGACCGGATTCGGAATTGTGGAGGCCCTCTTCAGGGGGGGGAGGGCCTGTCATTGGGGCACGATCCGGACCGGATCGGGCCATCCCCTCTCCTCCCGGTTAAAGACCATCTATGACAATGTCAAGGGGCTCCTCGAGGAGTGGAGGCCGGACCTTATGGCCATGGAGGAGGTCTTCGTGCTCAAAACCTTTCCGAGGGCGGCCATCCAATTAGGGGAGGTGAGGGGGGTGATTTCCCTGGCCGCCCAGGAGATGGGCGTTCCCGTCATCGGGATCAAACCCACGGAGGTGAAGAGCGCCCTGACCGGTAGCGGACGTGCTGACAAGAAGCAGATGGAGAAGGTGATCCGGCAGTTGCTCAAGATCGATGGGCCGATCGGATCGAGCCATGCGGGCGATGCCCTGGCCTTGGCATTAACCGGCCTTTCTCGAAGCAGACACTTTCGGTGGTAGACGGAGTCGGTTTGGATGCCGAAGGGGTAGGGCACCTCCCGAAAGGGACGGGCCCGGGACTATCAGAAGCCCTTTAAAGGTCGAGGATGATCCGTTATCTCGAAGGCAAGCTCTTGAAGAAGGAGGAGGACCGCATCGTCGTCCTCGCCAACGGCGTGGGCTATGAGGTCCTCCTTCCGGCGATCGTCCGCCGGACCTTCAACTCCAAAAAGGCGGGCGAGGACGGGGAGATCGTAAAACTCTATATCCATTATCAACAGACGGAGCGGCAGCCCAAGCCGGTCCTCATCGGCTTCAACTGTGAGCCGGAGAAGGAGTTCTTCGAAAAGTTCATCACCGTGGAGGACATCGGACCCCTGACCGCGGTCAAAGCCCTGGTCGAGCCCATTCCCAAAATTGCGAGGGCCATCGAGGAGAGGGATTCGAAGACCCTCGAGCGTCTGAAGGGCATCGGCAGGCGGACCGCCGATAAGATCATCGCCACCCTCCAGGGGAAGGTCGGAAAATTTGCCCTCATGCGAGAGGACCAGGTTCCGGTGGAAGAGGTGGTGGATTTCAAGAGACAGGTGGAGGAGGTGCTGGTTAAGGACCTCGGACACAAGGTGAGCGAGGCGCAACGGCTGGTGCAGGAAGCGCTGAAGAGAAACCCCAATGTCTCCTCGCCCGAGGAGCTCTTCGAGGAGGTCTACCGGGGGCAGAGGGGAAATCCATCGTAAAAGGCGGGGAGGATGAAGAAGGTCGAGAAGGAGGCCAAAGCGAATTCCGCGGTCGAGAGGGAGGAAGATTTCAAAGACCTCCGGCCCAGAAGGCTTTCCGAATACATCGGCCAGAAGCAGGTGGTCGAGACCTTGGAGATCGCCATCGAGGCAGCCAAGCGAAGGGGCGAGCCACTCGATCACGTCCTGTTTCACGCCCCTCCTGGCCTGGGAAAGACGACCCTTGCCCATATCATCGCCACAGAGATGGGCGTCCAGATCGTCACCTCCTCAGGCCCCGCCATCGAAAAAGGAGGAGACCTCATCAGCATCCTCACCCATCTGGAGAAAGGGGACGTCCTCTTCATCGACGAGATCCACCGCCTTCCTAAGGTCGTAGAGGAGTTCCTCTACCCGGCCATGGAGGAGTTCTGCATCGATTTCATCTTTGATAAAGGGGCCCATGCCCGAAGCCATCGGTACCGGCTCGAACGGTTCACCCTCGTGGGCGCCACGACTAGGGCCGGGCTTCTATCGGCGCCCCTCCGAGAACGGTTCGGGATCTTGAGGAACCTCGATTTTTACACGGTCGAGGAGTTGAGCCAGATCGTCAAACGATCGGCCGCCCTTTTGGGGGTTCCTATCGATGAGGGGGGGACCGAGGAGATTGCGAGGCGTTCGAGAGGCACTCCTAGGATTTCGAATCGCCTGCTCAAGCGGGTCAGGGACTATGCCGAGATCCGAGGGGAGGGCAAGATTACCAAGGAGATCGCCGATGAGGCGCTCCGCCTCGAGGGCGTAGACGAGGTGGGCCTCACCAGCCTCGACCGAAGGTTCCTCGAAACGATCATCCGCTATTACAAAGGGGGACCGGTGGGGCTCGAGGCGATCGCCGCTACCCTTCAAGAGGAGGCCGATACGCTGGTCGATATGGTGGAGCCTTTTCTACTGAAGATCGGTTTTCTCACCCGGACACAGAACGGAAGGAAGGCCACCGAACTGGCCTACGAACATTTCGGACTCCCCTCGCCCGAATCCGGCAGGCAACTCTCCTTCCCCACGCGGAAACGGCCCTAAACCCAGACCCCTTTTTTGGCCCCCTCCTTCCGGAGCTGCTCTTCAAAATAGGCGATCGTCCTCTTCAGGCCTTCCTCGAGGGGGACTTGGGGGGCCCAGCCCAGTTTCTCCTTGGCCAGATCGATGAGAGGTCGACGCTGTTTCGGATCGTCCGGCGGGAGAGGCTTGAAGACCATCTTCGATTTCGAGCCCGTCAAAGAGATGATCTTCTCCGCCAGTTCGAGGATGGAGACCTCCTCGGGGTTTCCGAGATTGACCGGGCCGGTGAAATCGTCCGGCGTCTCCATCAACCGGATCAGCCCCTCGATCATGTCGTCCACATAGCAGAAGGAACGGGTCTGGGACCCGTCCCCATAGATGGTGATCGGGTCGTTCCGAAGGGCCTGAAGGATGAAGTTGGAGATGACCCTGCCGTCGTCCGGATGCATGCGGGGCCCGTAGGTATTGAAGATTCGGGCCACCTTGATCTTAAGGCGATGCTGTCGGTGATAATCGAAGAAGAGCGTTTCGGCGCACCGCTTGCCCTCGTCGTAGCAGGATCGGGGGCCGATGCAGTTGACATTGCCCCAGTAATCCTCGGGCTGGGGATGGACTGTGGGATCGCCGTAGACTTCGGAGGTGGAGGCCTGAAGGATTTTGGCCTTCAGCCGTTTGGCCAGGCCGAGCATGTTGATCGACCCATGGACGTTGACCTTGGTCGTCTGAACCGGATCGTATTGATAGTGGATGGGCGAGGCGGGACAGGCCAGATTGTAGATCTGATCTACCTCCACGTAGAGGGGAAAGGTGATGTCATGGCGAAGCAGTTCGAAGTAGGGGTGATCGAGGAGGTGCACGATATTCCTCTTGGTCCCTGTATAGAAGTTATCGACACAGAGGACGTCGTGTCCCTCCCTCAGAAGGCGTTCACAGAGATGGGAGCCGAGGAATCCAGCTCCCCCGGTCACCAGGATCCGGGGGAAAGTCGCGCTTCTCATAGAACCCGTTTTCCCCTTTCACGGCAGATGCCCGAAGGCCGAACCGCGAAGGAAGACTCCGAGGAGGATTACCAAACCCGGCTCAGAGCAGATCTTTGTTGATCTCGATCTTCGCCCGGGTTCGGAGATGTTGAAGCCAGTTTTTGAAAAATTCCTCCTGCTTTTGATAGATCAACCTCCTTTCGAGCCCCTTTTTGACCGATTCAAATTTGCCTGGATCAGCCGGTTCGGAGCTGAGAAGCCTCACCACGAAGTAACCCTCTTTTGTTTTGAGGGGCGCCTCAGGAAAAGGTTTTCTCTCCGTGAGGGAGGCGAGGTGGGATCCCCATTCTCCCACCGGGCCAATCTTCGGGATGACCCCGGCAGCCCGCTGGAAGGGTCCGGTCTCCTCGATCTTCAACCCCTTATCGGCAGCGAGCCGGCTCATCTCCTGGCCGGCTTTCAATTGATTGAGGATCTCTTGGGCCAGGTCACGAGCCTTTTCATCCATTTTCTTGGTGAGGACCTTCTGGAGGACCTGCTCCTTAACCTCCTCGAGAGAGGGGATCCTCGACTCCTTACGGTCCACGAGCTTCAGGAGATAAAAGTTGGGCGGAAGGGTCACAACCGGAGAGATCTCCCCCAGCTTCAGGGAGAAGGCACTGGCGTGAAAGGCGGGGTGGTTTCCGATCTCGGGGATCTCCTCCCCCTCTTTGAAGAAACCGGTTGTCTTCAGAGGGACCCCGTTTTCTCGGGCATATTTCTCCAGATCTCGGCTTCTGAAAAGGGAGTAGAAGGCCTCATCGGCTCTTCGAGAGGCCTCCGCCTTGGCCTTTTCTCGTTTGAGGATCTGCAGGATCTGGTCTTTGACTTCCTCAAGGGATCTCTGCCTCTCCTCTTTCACCTCCTCGGCCTTGAAGATCCGGAATCCATCCCCTCCCTTCAGGAGGGGGCTGACCTCCCCTGCCTTGAGAGAGAAGAGGGCCTTTTCGAGAGGCTCCTCGAGGCTTCCCCTCTGAACCCATCCCAGATCTCCTCCCCGGGAGGCGGTTTCCGCTTCGGAATGGTCTCTGGCCAGGGAGGCGAAGTCCTTTCTCTTCTTGGCGAGTTCGAGGATCTCCTCTGCCTTTTTTTTCTTCTGTTCGACCCTATCGGGAGGAGATTGGGGCTCCACCCGGATGAGGATCTCCCGGGCCTTTACCTGCTTCGGGATCTTGAAGCCTTCCTTGCGCTGCTCGTAGTAGCGCTGGATTTCCTCGGGAGAGACCTGGACCCTCCCCTCATAATCGGAGGGACGAAAGGCGAGGTATTGGACCTGGAGATAGGTCGGAATTCTAAACTCCTCCTGGTTCTTCTGAAAATAGTCCTTGACCTCCACCTCGTTGACGGTCACCTGAGGTCGGAGGCTCTCCGGAGCGATCTTCACGAAGAGGAGATTCACCTTTTCGTTTTCGAACAGGTAGGTCTCCAGGAGCTCTTCCTCTGAAACCTTTTCGCCATTGAGCCGGATGAGGTGGACCACCTTCGAATAGAGAAGGTTCTCCCTCTGTCTCTCCTCGAAGGCCTCTGGCGTCATCCGATTGGCTTTCAGGAACCTCTCATAGAGGCGAGCGTCGAATTGACCGTTGACATGGAAGGTCGGGATCGCCTCGATGGCCATTCGAAGCTCTCCATCCGAGACGTTTAGCCCCAGCCGTTTCCCCTCCTCAAGAATCAAAACCCTGGAGATGAGCTCCTCCAGGACCATTTCTCTAAGGCGCAACGCTTCGGCCATCTTTTCGTTAAAGGCCGGTCCCATGGCGGACCGGTAGCGGTTCCACACCTCTTGGAACGCCTCCTGATACTCTCGGAGGGGGATGGGGGTCTGGTTCACTTTGGCGACGTAATCGTACTTCTTTTCACGGAAAAAGGAGTACCCCCCCCAGGAGATGAAGGTGACGGCCACCAAGAGCAGAAGCCCCCTGAGCATCCAGGAGGTGGCATGTTTTCTAAGGATCGTCAACATCCGAGCGCTCCTTTCAACGTTGGAATATTAATCAATCCGCCCTGAAAAGACAAGGGGAGAGGGTTTCCCGAGGCGGGAAATCTCCTTGAATCGCCGAGAGGGATTTGTTAAGATAGACCAGCGTGTCGAGGAGAAGGAGATGGTTTTTAATTCGCTACTGGGTCTTTTTTCCACGGATCTGGCCATCGATCTCGGGACGGCCAATACCGTGGTCTATGTTAAAGGGAAGGGAATCGTTGCCTCGGAGCCCTCGGTGGTGGCCATTCAGAGGGATTCGAGGGGGGACAAGCGGATCCTGGCCGTCGGCCGGGAGGCCAAGGAGATGCTGGGCCGGACGCCGGGGACGATCTATGCCATCCGGCCGATGAAGGATGGCGTGATCGCCGATTTCGAAGTCACCGGTGAGATGCTCAAATATTTCATCGCCAAGGTCCACAACCGGAAGGCCTGGATCCGGCCTCGGGTCGTCATCTCCGTCCCTTCGGGCATCACCCCGGTAGAGAAGCGGGCGGTCAGGGAGTCGGCCCAGTCGGCAGGCGCCAGGGAGATCTACCTGATCGAAGAACCCATGGCCGGGGCGATCGGGGCCGGCCTTCCTATCACAGAGGCCTCTGGGAACATGATCGTCGATATCGGAGGGGGAACCACCGAGGTGGCGGTGATCTCCCTTTCCGGAATCGTCACGAGCCAATCGATCCGGGTGGCCGGAGACAAGATGGACGAGGCGATCGTCCAGTACGTGAAAAGAAAGTATAATCTCCTCATCGGCGAGCGCACCGCCGAGATGATCAAGATCAGTGTGGGGACGGCCTATCCGGAAGAGAATCCCGAGACGATCGAGGTCAAAGGGAGAGATCTGGTGACTGGGATTCCAAAGACCCTCGAGGTCAACAGCGAAGAGGTTCGAGAAGCCTTGGCCGAATCGATCAACATGATCATCGATACCGTACGGGTCACCCTCGAGGAGACGCCCCCGGAGCTGGCCGCGGATATCGCCGACAAGGGAATCGTCCTGGTGGGCGGCGGAGCGCTTTTAAGGAACCTGGACGTCCTGCTTCGCGAGGTGACGGGGCTTCCCATCACGATTCCGGATGACCCCCTTTCGGCGATCGTGTTGGGGGCTGGCAAGGTCCTCGACAACGAGCATCTCCTTCGCAGCGTTACATTCCAGTACTGAAGCTCATCCCAGAGGTCGATGAGGATCCGAGATTTCCTCTCTCGAAGGTCTATCCTGCCCTCCCTCCTTTCCCTTCTCCTCCTCGCGTTGATCCTGGTCACCCTGAGAATGAAAGGCCATCAAGGGATAGCCTTTGTCGATGGACTCCTCCTGGAGGTCAGCGCCCCCCTCCAGAAAGGGGCCACCTTGGTCTTTAAAAAGCTCCAGGGCCTTTGGGAAGGATATCTCTTTCTGGTCGATGTTCGGAAGGAAAACGAAGCGCTGAAAAAGAGGTTGGCCGATCTGCAAAGAGAGAATGATCAGATGAGGGAGATGATCCTCTCCCTCGATCGCCTCAAGAGACTGCTTCAGTTTCGGGAGACCCTTTCTGCGACCGTCGTCGCGGCGGAGATCGTCGGTCGGGATCCTACCACGTGGTTCAAAAGCCTCACGATCAATAAAGGGGAGAAGGAGGGGATTCGGAAGGGGATGGCCGTTATCTCGCCGGAAGGAGTGGTGGGCCAGGTCCTAAAGGTGGGTCCCTCCTATGCCGTTGTTCTCCTCATCACCGACTATAACAGTGCGGTCGATTCGATGGTCCAGCGGACCAGGGCAAAAGCCATCGTGGGAGGGGGCGGGGAGAACCGGTGCCAGTTGAGGTATCTGCTTCGGACCGAAGATGTGGTGGTCGGCGACCGAGTCGTCACCTCCGGGTTGGCTGGAAATTTTCCCAAGGGGATGATGATCGGCGAGGTGTGCAAGGTCGATAAAAGGGGCCACGGCATCTTCCAATATGCCGAACTCGTCCCCAGCGTAGATTTCTCAAAACTGGAGGAGGTCCTGGTCGTTCAAGACCCCTCTCCTCCGATTGAGGAGAAGCCGAGGAAAGGGAAGAAGGCCCGATAGATCCCACGACATGAAACGCTTCTTCATCTCCGTCTTTTTAGGGCTTCTGTTGATCACGCTCCAGGCCTCCTGGTTGACCCTGCCTCACCTTCGATGGGTCCGGCCCGATATGATGCTTCTGTTGACGCTCTACGTGGGGCTCACCTTCCCCCTTGCCTCCGGAGGGATCTTGGCCCTCTTCTTGGGTTATCTGCTGGACCTCTATTCGGGGAATACCTTGGGACTCTTCACCGTCACCAGACTTTTCCTCTTTCTCGGGATCCAATTTTTTAAGAGACACCTCTATCTTGAACATTATCCGGGGCGGTTTGTCTTCGTCCTCCTGGTTTGCATCTTCGAAGGATTTCTGATCCTTCTGCTTCTCAAGGCCTTTCTCCCCGAGGCCTCAACCCATTTTCTTCGGCCGTTTTTGACGATGTTTCTCCCCCAATGTTTCTCCTCCGCCCTTTTGGCTCCCTTTCTATTTTCACTCCTTGGGGAGAGAGGAATCCTCTTTCGTTCGGCTCTTCTTTCCAGAGCCGGGGGGGGGAAGGGGTAGGGGATGGTGGAACTGGACACCCAGAGGATGGAGGTTTTCCAGCAGAAGGGGCGCTATCTCCGATTCGTTGTGGCCGGTTCCTTCCTCCTGCTTTTTATCTATCTCTGGTATCTTCAAGTGATCCGAGGAGCTGAATTCCGTCAGCTCTCGGAGAACAATCGGATTCGAATTCGTGAGGTGGTGGCCGATCGGGGGATGCTCATGGACCGCCATGGCCATGTCTTGGCCCATAATCGGCCCTCCTTCGATGTCTTTCTCATCCCGGAGGATATCCGGGCGAATCCGGACGTCCTGGAGAAGGTCGGGGAGGTCCTCCAAATCCCCCAGGAGGAGTTGCGGGAGAAGATGAAACTTTCGAAACGACAGCCCCCCTTCAGACCGGTCAAGGTGAAATCGGATATCGACTGGCAAAAACTGGTGCTCCTTGAGACAAATCGGGTCCACCTCCCCGGGATCCTCGTCGATGTGAGGCCCATCCGGGCCTACCATTATGGCCCTTTCGCCGCTCACCTGTTGGGCTATATCGGAGAGGTGGACGAGAATGAGTTGAATCACAAGAGGGGCCAGCCCTATCGATTGGGGTCGATGATAGGAAAATACGGGGTCGAATATGGCTGGGAGGCCTATCTCAAGGGGGTGGACGGTGGGAGGCAGATCGAGGTGGACGCCCTGGGAAGGGAGATCAGGCACCTCCGGAGCGTGGAACCCTTCCCCGGCCACAACATCGTTCTCACCATCGATTTTGGCCTTCAGAAGGTGGCCGAAGAGGCTTTTCAGGAAAAGGCAGGTGCCCTCGTCGCCATGGACCCCAAGAGCGGCCGCATCCTCGCCATGGTGAGCAGACCTGCCTTCGATCCGTCGATCTTCGCAAGAGGGATCTCCCCTGAAGAATGGAAGGAATTGATCGAACATCCCTTTCATCCCCTTCGGAACAAGACCATTCAGGGGCAATACCCTCCCGGTTCGGTCCTCAAGATCGTCACGGCGATTGCGGGATTGGAGACGGGCGCCATCACTCCCCAGACCCAGATCACCTGCACGGGGGCCTTCCCGTACGGGAACAGGGACTTTCGCTGCTGGAAGGAGAAGGGGCACGGGACGCTCAATCTCCATCAAGCCTTGGTCCAATCGTGCGATGTCTATTTCTATCAGGTGGGGTTGAAGGTGGGGGTGGATGCGATTGCCCATTACGCCGCTCAACTCGGCCTGGGAAGAAAGACCGGCATCGCCCTCCCCCACGAAAAGCCAGGGACGGTTCCCACCACCTCATGGAAGAAGAGGCGTTTCGGAGTGCCCTGGTATAGCGGCGAAACCCTCTCCGTCGCCGTGGGACAGGGGTATATGAATACCACCCCATTGCAACTGGCAACCCTCATCTCAGCGGTTGCCAACGGAGGGAGGCTCTATCTCCCCCAGGTGGTCGAGAGGGTGGAAAACATCTATGGTGAAGTGGTTAAAGCCTACCCTCCATTGGAGATCGGAAAGGCAGAGATCTCCGAGACGACGCTCCGCATCATTCAGGAGGCGTTGTGGGGAGCGGTCAACGAACCGGGATGCACCGGTGGGGCGGCGGCCCTGAAACAGGTGAAGGTAGCGGGGAAGACAGGGACGGCCCAGGTCGTGCGCATGGCGGCCGATTTTAAGAAAGGGGACATGAACCGGATGCCGCTCAAATTGAGGGATCATGCCTGGTTTGTGGCCTACGCCCCCTTCGAAGATCCAAAGATTGCGGTGGCGGTCCTGGTCGAGCATGGGGGATATGGAGGGGCGGCGGCCGCTCCGATTGCCAAGAGGGTGATCGCCAAGTATTTCGGCCTCGATGTCGGGCCACCCCCCCAGGGGGAAGAGAGGGCTGTGGAACCCGTCCATGATTGACCGGCGTTTTCTCATCCATTTCGATTGGGGGCTGTTGGGGATCGTCCTGCTCATCTCGGCGATGGGGATCTTGAATCTATACAGCGCCACCGCGCACGAGGAGACCACCGGCATGCCTCTCTATTTCAAACAGATCCTCTGGCTCGGTTTCGGGCTGGGAATCATGCTGGCCATCACCTTTTTCGAATACCGCCATTATACCGATTTTGCCTACCTCCTGCACGGCGTGGCCGTCGTCCTGCTCGTTGTCGTTCTGGCCTTTGGCATCATCACCTCCGGTGCCCAACGATGGATCAGGCTCGGTCCCCTGACCTTTCAGCCCTCCGAGTTCGTCAAGATCTCCCTCATCCTGGCCCTGGCCAAGTATTTCCAGAGATACCCCGGCCGTGAGGGGTTTTCCCTGAAGCAGATTGGTCTTCCCCTGTTGCTCTTCTTGGTTCCGATGGGGCTTATCCTGAAGCAGCCCGACCTCGGGACAGCCATCCTCCTTCTGCTCGTCTTTCTCTCCATTTTGGTCTATGCCCGGGTCCGGTGGAGCGTGCTCGCAACCCTGGCGGGCACCGGCCTCTTCCTGGTCCCCATCGCCTGGAGATTGTTGAAGGACTATCAGAAGCAGCGGATCATCACGTTTCTCAACCCGGACCTCGATCCCCTCGGAACGGGCTACCACCTCATCCAGTCGAGGATTGCCATCGGATCAGGGGGCTTCTTCGGAAAAGGGTTTATGAAGGGCACCCAATGCAAATTGGGGTTCCTTCCGGAGCAACACACCGATTTCATCTTTTCCGCTTTTGGGGAGGAATGGGGGCTGGTCGGCTGTGCGGTCTTGTTGGGGCTTTATCTCTTGCTGATCCTCAAGGGTTTACAGATCGCCGAGAATTCGAAAGACCGGTTCGGGGCGATCCTTTCGTTCGGGGTGGTGGCCATGATCTTTTGGCATACCTTCATCAACATCGCCATGGTCCTGGGGTTGCTCCCCGTCGTGGGAATCCCCCTTCCTCTTTTCAGCTATGGAGGATCTTTTCTACTGTCCACCCTGATGGGCATAGGCCTGCTTCAAAACGTGAACATCCGAAGGTACCTGTTCTAAATCCTTTGAGGAGAGGCGGCCCTCGAAAGGGCCCGAGGGTCAGAAGGGGACATCGTCATCAGGGGGCGGAGCCTCATCCGGATCGATCTCGTATTCCCTCTCAGAAATCGCCGGTTCCATCGGAGCCCCCGGCGGTCCCAGCATCTGCATCTGGTTGGCAATGATCTCGGTGGTGTATCTCCGGTTTCCGTCCTTGTCCTCCCAGGTGCGGGTTCTGAGCCGACCTTCGATATAGACCTGTTTCCCTTTGCTGAGGTATTGCCTGCAGATCTCGGCCAATTTGCCGAAGGCGACGATCCGATGCCATTCCGTCACCGATACCTTCTCTCCTGAGCGGTTCACCCGGTTTTCGGTCGTTGCGATGCGAAAATTGGCGACCTGAGTTCCGTTTCCAAGGAATTTGATCTCTGGATCGGCTCCTAAATTGCCCACGAGGATGACCTTGTTCACCCCGGCCATGATCCCACCTCCCCCAAATGGCCCTTTTCGCCCCGCCTCCATCGGCCCTCACCGGCACGATCGAGACAGGGACGAGTTTCACCTTACCATTTCTCAGCCCTCTTTTCAAGCGCTCTTTTTCTCCACCCGGGCCTTCTGTTTCGGCCCTCTCCTGAGGGGGCCTGGTTGTCGGCGGAAAGCCCCCCTGTTTCATATTGACGCCATTTTTTTAATATCTTAACCTTTATCTATGAAAGGGAGAGGGTTTTGGGGCAGGGGATGGAGATGGCTGCTCGTGGGCGCCCTGGTGTTACCTTTCTTCTCCCCTCAAGAGTTCAAGGGGCTATCTCGAGCCAATTCCAAAACCAACCCTTGCGAAAACTTCGGCATACACCGATTGAAGAAGGAGCCTCCCCCTTTCTCCTTGAAGTCCCTGGAGGGGAAGGAGGTCTCCTTGAAGGACTACAAAGGTAAACCGGTCCTTCTCTTTTTCTGGGGATCCTGGTGCCAAGCCTGTAAAGAAGATCTCGCCCTTTTGGAAAAATTTGGGGGGAGATCGAATCTCCAGATGGAGATCCTCACCATCGCCGTCGATGGGGAGAAAGAGAGGAGGATCCGGTCGATCGTCAAGGAATACCGGATCACCCTGCCTGTCCTCCTCGATCAGAAGGAGAAGACCGCCAGGGCCTATGGCGTTCGGATGATCCCCACGGCCTATCTGATTAATCAGGAGGGTTGGATGGAGGGGATGATCGTCGGCCAGAGAGAGTGGCACTCCTCCGAAGCCCAATTGGCCATCCGAGAGGCCTTGGGGCTTCATTGACAAATTTCTTCCGTTTCATATAAGATTGTAACGGAGGGGATAGATAAAAAAACTCTTCCCTCACGTTCTGAGTCCCGGAATTCGAAACCCCCTTCTTAGGGTTTCAGGAAGGTGACCGGATGAGACCGATGACGACCCGCGAGAATGGGGTCTTCCGATGAGATATCTCAACAAAACCGAGACCGGTTCCATCCCTCAACGACTTTTTTTTATTCCGATCAGGGACGCCGTCATCTTCCCCAATGTCGTCCTCCCCCTCTTCTTTCAGTCGGAAGAGGCCATCCACCTCCTCAATCAGGCGGTTCTGGAAAACAGCTTCATCGGGTGTGTCTATCCAAGGGTCAACCATTCCAGGGGGCCTCTCTCGAGAGAGCTTTTAAACATTGGGACGGCCTGTCGGATCCTTCAACTGGTGAGGTTGCCCGAGAGGGGGATGAAGGTCTTTCTTGAAGGGGTCAGCCGCATCCAGATCGAAAACGTCCTTCCCGAAACGCCCTATTTCAGGGCGGATGCGAAGGAGGTCAGAGATCCCGAGGTGAAGAATCCCCTTGCAGAACCCCTCGTCCACAGCATCGGGACCCTCTTTAAACTTTCCCTGACCCTCGGCAGGCCGATCTCGGACGAAGCCTTAAAAGCCCTCGACCAGATCGAACACCCAGGCCGGCTGGCCGATTTGATTGCCCTCTCCCTGCCCTTCGGGTTGCGGGAGCAACAAGAAATCTTTGAGACGGTGGACCCCATCGAACGCTTGAAAAAGGCCTACCATCTGTTCTGTCGGGAATATTCACCGCAGTCTCTGACGTCTCGCCTATTCCTAACGGGTTGCAAGGAGACGGGAAAATCCCAGCGCGATGCTTTTCACCGCCCCCCCCTCCGGGGCCCCCGGGAGACGGCCGAGGAGGATCCCTACCATAACGAGATCCAGGAGCTTCGGGCCAAGGTCCAAGTTTCGGGGATGCCAGAGAAGGTCATGGAGATTGCTTACAAGGAGATCCATCGGCTGGAGCGGATGAATCCTATTTCGGCCGAATATACGGTCTCCCGGACCTACCTCGACTATCTGATCCATATGCCCTGGGATAAGAGGACGGAGGATAACCTCGATCTCGCTCGGGCTGAGACCATCCTGAACGAGGATCATTATGGGCTCGAAAAGGTGAAGGATCGAATCCTCGAGTTCCTCGCGGTCAAGAAGCTGAAGAACCCCATGAAAGGCCCGATCCTCTGCTTTGTGGGGCCACCGGGCGTTGGCAAGACCTCCTTGGGCCGGTCGATTGCCCGCTCTTTGGAGCGAAAGTTCATCCGGATCTCCCTCGGAGGGGTGAGGGATGAGGCCGAAATCCGGGGGCATCGGAGGACCTATGTAGGGGCCCTTCCGGGGAGGATCATCCAGGAGATCAAAAGGGCAGGGACTTCCAATCCAGTCTTCATGCTCGACGAGATCGACAAGATCGGTCAAGATGTGCGTGGAGATCCGGCCTCAGCCCTTCTCGAAGCCCTCGATCCTGAACAGAATTGTGCCTTTACCGATCACTATCTCGATGTGCCTTTCGACCTCTCCCACGTCCTCTTCATTACCACCGCCAACACGCTCAATCCCATTCCCCCTGCCCTATTGGATCGGATGGAGGTGATCTCCATCCCCGGGTATACGGAGGAAGAGAAGGAGAAGATCGCCCTCGGTTTCCTCATCCCCCGTCAAAAAGAGGAGAACGGATTGAAAGACTATCCCATCTCCTTTACGCCCGAGGCCGTGAGCAAGATCATCCGGGAGTATACCCGGGAATCTGGTGTAAGAAACCTCGAACGGGAGATCGCCACCATTTGCAGAAAGGTCGCCAAAGAGGTGGCCATGGGCAGGCCGGCCACGGACAGGATCGATCCCCCGACCATCGAACGCCTTTTAGGGCCCCGAAAGTTTCACCGGGAGATCGCTCAGGAGGAGGACCGAATTGGGGTGGCCACGGGCCTGGCCTGGACCGAAACCGGAGGGGATATCCTCTTCATCGAAACCACGAAGATGAAAGGGGATAAGGGACTGCTGCTGACCGGATCCTTGGGAGAGGTAATGAAGGAATCGGCCCAGGCCGCCTTTTCCTACCTGCGGGCCAATGCCTCTGCCCTTGAGATCCCGGAAGGTTTCCATCAGGAATGGGATATCCACATTCACGTCCCCTCAGGGGCGACCCCCAAAGACGGGCCATCCGCAGGGATTGCCATTGCCACGGCGGTCCTCTCCCTCCTGAAAGGAAAGCCCGTCCCCCGGGAAGTAGCCATGACCGGAGAGGTGACCTTAAGTGGAAGGGTGTTGCCTGTCGGTGGCATCAAAGAGAAGGTCCTTGCCGGGCGAAGGGCCGGGGTCAAGACGATCATCCTTCCAAAGCAGAACGAGAAAAACCTTGAGGATATTCCGGATTACGTTAAAAAGGAGATCCAATTTGTCCTGGTCGAGCACATCCAGGAAGTCTTTGATCGGGTCCTGCCTCCCTAAAGAACAGGGTTCAGACCGCGAATCTATGTCCATCCAGGGATAAACAAGAAGGGGACACCTCGATTTCTTGAGGATTCATCATCGGCTCGATGGGCTCCTTCAAAGCGGGTTTTATCTCCATCATAGGAAGGCCGAACGTCGGCAAGTCCACCCTGTTCAACCGAATCATAGGCGAGAAGGTCGCGATCGTCACCCCGACCCCCCAGACGACCCGCCATCGGATCCTCGGGATCAAGAACGTCGAGGGGGGGCAGCTCATCTTTCTCGACACCCCAGGGCTTCACGAAGGCCGAACGGAGTTGAACCGGAGGATGGTCCAAACGGCCCTGGCCTCAAGCCGGGATGCCGACGTCATCCTCTTTATGATCGAGGCGGTGTCTCCCCAGATTGAAGAAGACCAGAAACGGCTCGATTCGCTCAAGAAGAACAAGGGGGTCCCTTTCCTTGTGATCAACAAGATCGATCTCATTCGCAAGGAACTCCTCCTGCCCTTGATGGATCAATACCAGAAGCTCCATCCCTTTGAGAAGATCATCCCCGTCTCTGCCGCTTCCGGAGAAGGGGTAGACCTTTTGGTCAAGGAGATTCTGAACGCCCTTCCTGAATCTCCTCCCTACTATCCCGAGGACATGTTCACCGACCAGACGGAGAGGGCCATCGTCTCTGAAATGATTCGGGAACAGGTGATTCACCAAACCTACCAAGAAATCCCTCACGCCACGGCAGTGACCATCGAATCTTTCAAGGAACATCCCGAGAAAGGATTGGTGGTCATCCAGGGCACAATCTATGTTGAAAAAGAATCCCAACGGAAGATCCTCATCGGGAAAGGCGGCCAGCGGTTGAAAAAGATCGGGGAAGCGGCGAGGAAGGAGATCGAGGCCTTTTTGGGGAAAAGGGTCTTTTTAGAGTTATGGGTGAAGGTTGTGAAGGATTGGACACGGGACCCTCATTCCTTAGATGAATTGGGATATCTCGGTCCGTAGAGGATCATGAGGGCCTGCCATTGTCTAGCCTTTGAACAACCCTGTTCGGTTTGGCGGCTCTTCTGCGCCAACACCCCTGATGAAGCAACCCAAGAGGATGGTCCTAAGGGCATCCTTTGCAAACGAGATGGGGGCATATCGGATGGCACCGGATTTTGAAGAAGAGGAGAAGGAAAGGCTATCGTGGAGGGAGATCGATCGGATCAGAGATCGAAGTCGCCATGCCCCGAAAGAGCCTCTCCAGGGCCGACGGAGGTCCAAACGATCGGAATGGTTGATGAAGAGGTACCGAAAGGAAGCGGATAAACTCTTCATGGGGAAAAAGGGGACGAGGGAATACCAAAAGGCCCAAGAGGAACTCGATCGGGCTTACGGGACCGAGCGGTTCGGCGAAATCGCCCGGGCGTACTTAGATCAATACGGACTGCCCGAAGATTGGCGTACCCTCTCCCTCCTCTTGGATCACACCGATCCGGAGAAGGTCCTCGAGGTCCTACGGACCATGCGGACCCTTTACGAGACAAGATCTGCGGCGGAGAGGCAGGGGTTTCGATCCAAACTGGATATTATGGCCATGACCGCCAGCCATCCAGAGGTTCGAGAGATGGCCGAAGAGATGCTGAAATCGTTGTAGCCCGAGAGGTGGGATCCCTGCTCACCCTTGGACGGTCCTTCTTTTCGGAGGACCACCCTGCCTCCTCGGGAAGGGAACGGACTCCCTCTTCTGGCGAAGTCGCTTCAGCCTTTTCTGTTCCCCGTATTTTCCAAATCGCCCACCCCGACTCATCGTTCTACCATTTATAATACATCATCTCGCGACAATAGGCCCTGACCCTGTTGATCAGCAGGACTTCCTCAGGGTCTTCCATGGGCTGGAAAGATTGCGCAATGCGTACATTGGTCTCCAACTGCTCGAGGCTATCGCACCCCACCACAGCGGAAGAGATCGGCTGTGTCAGGGCGAACCGAAGGAAGGTTTCAGCCGCTTCATCCCCGAAGACCCTCAGGCTGACCCCCCTGGAAAGGGTCTTCATGCCGAGAACCCCCATCCCCTTACCCAGGGCCTTTGGGAGAACCTCGGAGAGAAAGGACCGGTAGTGGGGTTCGGCCGGGTTCACAGGCATCAGGACGGCGTCGAAGGGAAAGCGATCGAGGGCTTTTGAAAGAACATCGGGATTTTTGTGGCCGGATATTCCTATAAAACGGACCATTCCCTGCCGCTTGGCCTCCTCAAAGGCTCTGATCGCTCCCGTTGGGGAGAAGATTTCTTCAATTTCTCCAAAGGTACGAACATCGTGAACCATCCAGAGGTCGAGAAAATCGGTCCTCATGCGTTGAAGGGTCGTTTCCAAATGTCTTAAGGCTCCCTCGGCGGTCCGCTCGTGGGATTTGCTGGCCAAGAAGATCTCCCGACGCCTCTCTCCAAGGGCCAAGCCATAATAGGACTCGCTTCCCGAGTAAGCCCGGGCAGATTCAAAATAGGTGATGCCAAGATCGAGGGCACGCTGAATCAAGGCGACCGCCCGCTTCTCTTCACCGTACGTCCTGAGTATCCCTTCTCCACCCAATCCCAAGAGGGTGATATCGGCGCCTGTATTTCCAAGAGGTCTTTTGGGAAGGGCTTTTTTATTTTCCATCAGGATACCATGCTCCTGAATTTGGTATGGGTCGATCGAAAAAATATTAAAGCAGGCACCGATACTTCGCAAGGTTCAGATAAAAAGTCCTTGGCCAGGCAGAAGAGGGGACCCGAAACTTTTTTCACCGGAGCCCTTTGTTTTTCAGTTCGAGTCTTCCTGGGATGGATTTGAGGTATTTTTCTCTTTGGATGGCTTGGGAGCGGGTTTGGAATTCTTCTTTATGGAGGAGTTTCCAGGGGCGTTTAAATCTGGTGGAGGGGCTTTTTCCGGAGTTATGTTCGAGGAGTCTTTTTTGGAGGTTGGAGGTGTGGCCTACGTAGGAGGAGTGGTCGGCTTCGCTTTTGAGGACATAGACATAGTAGGGCATAAGGGAGAATGGTGGAGCTGATGGGGATCGAACCCACGACCTGTCGATTCGACCGCTCTCCCAGCTGGGGGGTTAGAGGATTCCTTTGTTTTTCAGTTCGAGTCTTCCTGGGATGGATTTGAGGTATTTTTCTCTTTGGATGGCTTGGGAGCGGGTTTGG
>JAOAHX010000018.1:62067-62312 GCA_026415035.1 Thermodesulfobacteriota bacterium
GCTTCGCTTTTGAGGACATAGACATAGTAGGGCATAAGGGAGAATGGTGGAGCTGATGGGGATCGAACCCACGACCTCATGAATGCCATTCATGCGCTCTCCCAGCTGAGCTACAGCCCCACCTTGTATTTAGAGATGATTAATTTTGAGACGAGATCTTCTGACCCTCCGATTCCTTTAGGATGAACCCACGACCTGTCGATTCGACCGCTCTCCCAGCTGAGCTACAGCCCCAGGAGAACTAA
>JAOAHX010000018.1:62409-67741 GCA_026415035.1 Thermodesulfobacteriota bacterium
AAAGATAAATTAGCATATTCAAAGAGAAATTGTCAAATTTTAGAACGTCTCATCCTTGAATCCCATCCGGGAGGTTTTTATTTGACTTCCCTTCTAAATTTTTTTATATTGAATTCCGTGCCGGAGTGGTGAAACTGGTAGACGCACGGGACTCAAAATCCCGCGGGGCCCACACCCCGTGTCGGTTCGAATCCGACCTCCGGCACCAATCTTTTCGCCAAACCCATCCCTTTCCTTCAAAAAAACTTCCTCATTAAAAAAGGACCGTTTCATTTTGAAATAGGATTTGATCACAGCCTCTTGCTATCCCTAACATTGTTTTTTAAGAATCCCAAGGGCCTTTAATTCAACACATTGGGCCCAGGGTGGCTTGAGAGATTACCTTGGGAAATCCAAAAGGAGTATCCTTTAATAAAATGGTGGATCCGCTTCGCTCGACCACCCTACCCTGAGGACCATAACTATAATGGACTCCAATGGTTCGCTTTCACGAGGTCCCGTTTTTGAATTATTGAGGAAAAAGTTTTTTGGGTACCCACCAGAGGTAGACCCCCATGCCGAGGAGCTCGACCAGCGACTGGAAGACGACCGTGACCACCGCCAGATCATAGGAGGGGGGCAAGGCGAGGGCGAGGGGAAGAACCACAAAAGAGTTTCTTGTGCCGAAACTGAAGGCCAATACCCGGCCCTGCAAAGAGGGCAATCCGAAAACACGGGCAAGGAGGCGGGACAATACCGCGGCGGCGATGAGAAAGCCTATAAAGATAAAGAGCAGTTGGCCCAAAATCCTATACGAGGCGGTAACCAGATTCACCTGGGTTGCCGCAATCGTAAAGACGACCAAACTGAGAAGCGGGATGGGAAACCACCCAACCCGACCAAGCCATCCTCTTTTCGCAGTCGCCTTCTCGGTCCATTTTTGCGTGAGGAAGGCTCCCATCAACGGGATCACGATGAGGCCGCCAAAGGCGACGAGCATCTCTTGGCGTGCCACGGTGACGGTAAATGTTTCTCCGAGGAAAAGGTAGAGATAAAAAGGGAGAAAGATCATCTGAAGGAGGAGGCTGATAGGGGCAAAGGCAATGGCTTGTTTTGTATCCCCACCACCCAGGTGGGTAAAGGTGATGAACCAGTCGGTACACGGCACGAGCAAGACGAGGAGAACTCCGAGCCGAATGGCCGGATCTTCGGGCAGGAAATGTTTGCTCGCCCAGAGGAGACCTGGAATCAGGAGAAAATTACCCGTGGCGGCGGATGTGATAAATCGGATCTCGGAAAATGCCTTTCTTAGGTGTAATAAGGGCACCTGTGTAAAGGTGGAGTAGAGAAGGAGGGCAAGGGTGGGCCAGAGGAGTCTTTCCAGAGGGTCTACCGATTCTTTAAAAAGGATCCCTGCGCTCAGGCCGGAACCAATCGCCGTGAGGTAGATGAAGACCTGATATTTTTCCAATGCCTGGCGCATGGAGGAATAGTATCCGGATAACAACTGCCGAAGGAATAAAATTAGGGAACCAACCTCTGCACTCCCACCCCTTTTCTTATCATAAGGTAAAGCGGCACGATCCACAACATTTATGCTAAAATGTTTTTGATTTGACCAAAATAGGAGTCCGGCGAGGTGGAGGGAGATTTGATCCTTGGTCGATCGGCCTTAATTGGGTCAAGGGGAATCCAACGGAGGCGCCCAAGCGGTAAGGGGCACCGGGGAAGGCCATTTTCAATCGTTGCCATTTTCTCTCTTCTGACTTTCTCTCTTATAAGCCCCTGTATCGGCCTTGACGCAGAGGAGATCCAAAGGCATCAGACGCTCCTCAAAGGGAAGAAGACGGGGGAGAGGATCGCTTTCTGGGCGGAGAGGTTTCTTGGAGCCCCTTACGACCCGGACCCGATGGGAGAATATGTTACCCGATCGGTCATCGTCGCGGATGAAAGGGTGGATTGCATGTATTTGACCTTTCGGGCTGTGGAGCTGGCTTTGAGCCAAAGCCCAGAAGAGGCCATCCAGGTAGCTCTCGAGAGGCGATTTCGATCGAGGGGCCTTCTGAGGGATGGAAAGGTGGTCAATTACGAGGACCGTTTCGAATACGGGGAGGATATGGTCTTCAGCGGGAAATGGGGCAGGGAGATCACCCAAACCCTCGGAAGGACGGAAAGGATCAAAGGCTCAAGGGGCAGGGACAATGTGGAGGTCCTTCCAGCCGAAGTCCTCGTTCGAAACAGGGACAGATTGAGAAACGGAGACCTTCTCTTCTTTGTCAAAAGGCCTGAGAAGAGAATCCGGGAGGAGATCGTCGGCCATATCGGGATCGTCAAGGTCGATGGAGAGGTTCATCTCATCCATGCGGCCGGGACAAAAGGCAAGGGGGGAGAGGTCCGGAAGGTGATGTTAAAAGAATATTTGAAGACGATGCCCTTTATCGGTGTGATGGTGACGAGATTTGACTGAAAGGAATGGTGAAGAAAAGGGGGAGGCTTTAAAGCCTCCCCTTCCTCTTTTTAAAGCATGAAGATGGCCACGACGACCACGCCCAAAAATCCTGCCAGCGTGGGCCAGAGGTTTCTCCTGGCGATCTCCACAGGGTCTGTTCCTGTAATGGCCGCGGCCGGGATGACCGCCCAGGGGATGATACAGCCTCCGCCCACAGCCACAGCAAAGTATTGGCCGAGCGCTCCGAGCGTGGCAACGTCGAGGTTGGTCGCTCCGCCCAGGGCCTGGGCGAGGGTTCCCACCAGGGGCAGTCCGGAGAATCCCGAACCGTCAAGTCCTGTGATGCCGCCGACGATCGCCTGGACCAATGCCACGGGGATGCGACTCAAGGGGACGGCGTTTGCCAGGGCCTGACCCAGGTCGAAGAGAAGGCCCCTTGCTCCTTCCCCGAAGATCGCCTTGGCCTGCCCGGGAGACCCCATGAAGAAGAAGGCGGCGATGAGAAAGACCGGGGCAAAGATCCTGACGCCGAACATAAATCCCGATCGGGCATGTTCGGTCAATTTGGCAAACCCTTCTTTTCCATAGGCGCCAAATCCGATAAAGACCATGATGATCCCCACCGTCCCCCCTAATAGCGCGGTCGCATCGCCGCCTCGCAATTTAAAAGCCAGCATGGCCACAACCACCAGAAAGAAGAGGATGGCGATGACCCAGAGGGCGGGCTTCTTAAATCCAGGAGCGGCCTTGGTCCATCTCTCCCTTTCTGCCTTGGCTTCCGGGCCGATTTCAAAAGGGGCCCATTCAATGGGTCTTCCCGCGGCGGCCCGGATGTCTCTCTTCACCGAGAGGAAGGAGAGGGGAAGGGCGATCGCCCCCCAGAGGAGGAGCATGGGAAGGCTTTTCGACATCACGTCCGTGACCGCCACCCCTGAGGCCTTGGAGGTGATCCCGGGCGCTCCCTGAATGATGAAATCGGTCGTCAGGGCGCATCCATAACCGAACATGCTGATGGCCATGGCCGCGCTGATCGGAGGAAGGCCGGCCTTGATGGCTCCTGGGAGAAGCAGGGTCCCCACCAAGGCAATGGCAGGGGAGGGCCAGATGACCCAGGCCGCGATCATGATGACGAACCCCATGACCCAGAAGGCTGCCCCAGGGGAGATCATCATCTTCTGGACAGGCCGAAACATCATTTCAGCCATCCCGGTCTCTTCGAGCATCTTTGCCATCGCCACGATCAGGGAGATGATGACGACGACTCCCAACAGTTCACTGAAAGCCACGGTGATCGAGTTGAAGACCGCCTGAACCGCCTTGACCAGGTCGCCCGTGATGACCCAGGCCAGGATGAGAGAGCCGATGAGACAGACGATGGGCGTTTCTTTTCTCAGGGCCATCGTCAACAGGATGAGCACGATGAAGACGGCATAGACCCAGTGAGCAGCGGTAAGTTCGACCATAGGGGCCCTCCTTTCATAGATGCGTTAATTCGAAAAGATTCCGGTCAATCCCGCCTGGTCCACCCTTTTTTCTATCTCCCGGACCTCGGTCGTATAGAGGCTTTTCTCCTTCATCCGCTCAAAATAGACCGAGCCGGAGAAGGTGTATTTCAAGCCGAGGCCCTCTTCGGTCTCCATCCGTTTTCGGACATAGGCGATCGCATCACCCACCGCGACCGACTCGGGCAGGAGGAGCGGTTTCTCCCTTCGGATGTGTCGCACCGCATTGAAACCGGCAAGGGTTCCAGTGACGATGGCCTCGGTGTGGCCGACCAGAAGGCCGGCCTTCTCTCCCGCGCAGAAGAGATTATCCATCCCGATCACCTTCAGGCTATCCTCACGAGGGGCCATGCCGATATACCGGATGGAGTTCCCCAGGCCGCCCGCATAGGGGTCTTCGTAACGGGCATTTTCAAAACCGGGAATGCGGCGAAGCGCTTCCAGGGGGAAGAAAGGGACCATCAACTTGGCATGGCCGGTATCGAGCAGGACGAGATTCTCCTCAAACTCGGGCAAGGCATATTGCTGGCAAGCCTTGATGGCAAGCCTCTCCCCCGACCGGTCGGAGGGCGGGATGGGGACGATGAGCACTCCCTCTTTGTCAAGGGCAGAGACGATCTGGCGGGAGAGGGACTCTTTGAAGAGTTTGCACGAGCCGCTCATGGCCCCGATCTGGCTTCCCTTCCGACCGACGAGCTCGGTCACCCCTGCTCTGGCCGTGAGGCTGATGCGTCCACCAAAAGAGGGGCAGCGGAGAATACACATGGCGCAGCCATTGCCGTATTTCTGGCAATTGACGGAGGGACCCGCGGTTCCTGTTGCATCGACGAAGGCATCGGCCACGAAACGGATCTTCTCCTCTCCTCTTTTCCCGGAGATGGCCTTCAGTCGGTTGCCTTCCCTCTCCACCTCCTCGATTCGAGTCGAAAGGTGGAGGGTGATCCCTCTCTGGAGAAGAAGCCTTTTGACCAGGGGTTCCATGGTGGCCACATTGTAGAGCGAGGCGTGCCGATGCCCTGGAAATTCAATATCCCGATGGAGGGTGTTCAGGTCGATGAGCTCAAAGAGGTCGCCCCCTCCCATGGCGATCATCTCTTCGGCGGCAGTGAACCGGCCGTTGTTGCGCATGATCCCTCCGACCAGCCCTGTTCCCAGGAGCATATCGGTTCGCTCAACAAGAAACACCTCTGCCCCCTGTTTTCTGGCCGAAAGGGCAGCCGCGCACCCAGCCCAGCCTCCTCCGACAACCCCCACTCTCATCCGAGATCGCCTTTCTCCCTTTGTAAGACCCAGAGGGAAAGTGACAGCGGTCTTCCCCTCGATATCGGAGAAAACATAGAAGAAAGATCGAGGCCTGTCAATAGGTTTTTTCTTTTGGGTTAAGACATCGGCGCCAGGGGGA
>JAOAHX010000019.1:0-1582 GCA_026415035.1 Thermodesulfobacteriota bacterium
TTTTTTTCAACGTGATCTCTTTTTATCTCCTTCAGGAGAGATCCGTCCTTTTCGGCTTCCGTGTCTTTTTGTCCAAAATGGGAAGGAGGGTCACCGGTTCCGCTTCCACCAGCACATCATGATGCGCGCCCGATCCCTGAGCCAAAGGTGACCATCCCGAAGGACGATCCTCTTTTGTAATTCCTCCATCTCTTGAGGTTCCGGGGAGCGACCTTTCATAAACGTCCAGTGTTCGACGACCTCTTGGAAGTGGTGATAGGCATAGGAGTTGTCCGTTTCATAGAAGGTTCTGAAGAGAAGCGAATACTCCCCGAAAGATGTCCTTACCGAAGGATAAGAGTCGTTGGGTTCCACGACGAGAAAGATGTTTTTCGGCCGCAATCGAAAGGTCTTTGCTAGGGCCTCTCCAAAACCGATCCCTGTCACGTGCAGGGTATTGCAGGCGATGAAGAGATCGTAATCCCCATAGTCGTGACAGGAAATCTCCTCCCAGACCCTGCCGTCCACAGGAAGGGCGTCGACTTTCTTTTCGACCATCTTCTCGCTCAAGAGGTTTCTCATGCCGCTTGATGGTTCGAGGGCGATCACTTCACAGCCCCGTACATGGAGGGGAAGGGATAAGATCCCGTTGCCCGCACCGATGTCCAGGACCTTCCAGCCGGGACGGGCCATGGCCAGGAGCACCCCCAGGATCTTCTCATGATAATGGGTATGCTCGATCCAGAGTTTGTACCACTTGGCATACTGGTCCCAGAACGCTACTGTGTCGATACGATGGCCTGCTGCTGCCACCATCCAGATCCCTTCGTTTTTTCTCTTCCTTCGGGAAAGAGCAGACCGACTTCTTGACGGGATTGAAAGAAAGACAGGATAAGGGTTGGAAATCTCCCTTAAGAAAAAACCACGGAGGCGTTCGCTTCGGCGAAACTTAAAACCTCCGTGGTTTCGATTTCGTGAAAGGCCAGAGGGCCGGGCCTCTTCACCTTCAGGTGAGCTCTCCTTTCGGCTCTCCGGCCCTCTCCTATATAAGGAATCCGATACCGCTTGTCAAGCGGTCTCACGCCCCCAGGACAAAGGCAAAAATCAGAGGGACGACGATGGTGGCGTCCGACTCGATGATGAATTTGGGGGTCTCAACCCCCACCTTTTCCCAGGTGATCTTTTCATTGGGGACGGCGCCAGAATAAGACCCATAACTCGTGATCGAATCGCTCACCTGGCAGAAATAGGCCCAGAGAGGGACATCTTTTCTCCCCAGCTCCTGTCTCAAAAGGGGGACGACGGAGATCAGAAAATCGCCGGCAATCCCTCCGCCGATTTGTAATAGACCCAAGGGATGCTGTTGGCTCGTTTTGGGATACCAATCCAAAAGCTCCAGCATATACTCCATCCCGGTTCGAACCGTGTGGACATTTTTTATGTTTCCCCGCAGACAATGGGCCGCATAGATATTACCCATGGTGCTATCTTCCCAGCCCGGGACAAAGAGGGGTAAATCTTTCTCACAGGCGGCGACCAGCCAGCTTTCCTTCGGGTCAATCTGATATTCCGGTTCAAGGCGCCCGCTACGGATCAGTCTGTA
>JAOAHX010000019.1:1682-64038 GCA_026415035.1 Thermodesulfobacteriota bacterium
CAGGCGGCGACCAGCCAGCTTTCCTTCGGGTCAATCTGATATTCCGGTTCAAGGCGCCCGCTACGGATCAGTCTGTAAAAAAACTCGTGGGGAAAGAGACGTTCTCCCCTCCGGTCTGCCTGAAACCACTCTTCCCTTAGATAGGACTCGAGGCGTTTGATAGCTTCCTCGGGGATACAAGTATCCGTGACCCGATTTAAACCCCTCTCGAGCAACTCCAGCTCCTCCTGGGGAGAGAGGGAGCGGTAATGAGGGATCCGTACATAGGAATGGTGGGCGATTAGATTGAAGGCCTCCTCTTCCAGATTGGCGCCGGTGCAGCAGAGGCCATGGACCTTCCCTTTGCGGATCCCCTCGGCCAGGGAGACGCCAATCTCGGCCGTGCTCATCGCCCCTGCCATGGCCACCATCATGTAACCTCCCTGCTCGAGATGGAGGAGGTAGGCCTTGGCCGCATCGAGGAGGGCAGCCGAATTGAAATGGCGGAAATGGCGAATCATAAAAGAAGAGAGCGGTCCGTGATCCATCTTCACTCCCCTTAGGAAACTTTTTTCCCCAAAACGCAGTAGAAACCGGGCTCATCGATAAACCGTTCGACCTTCAATCCAAATCTCTGAAACATCGAACGCATGGAAGGCTCCTCGGGAAGATGATCGTGCATGACCGGCGGACAGGAAGCATGGTGTTTCTTAATCCCTTCGGACGATTCGAAGTGGGCAATAGCCAAAAACCCTCCAGGTTTCAGGATCCGAGAAAACCTCTCCATGGCCTTTTCCTTGTCATGAAAATGGGGGAAGGAGGAGAAGCAGATGATCGCATCGCAAGAGGCCTCCTCCACCGAGGTCTCCTCTGCCTCTTCGACGAGGAATCGGAGGTTGGCTTCCGGATGGAGCCTCCGGTTCACTTCGATCATCTTTTCCGAGTAGTCCAGTTCGATGAGGAGGCCCTTCGAAGTGATCCGTTCGAGGACGTAGGGGACCAGCACGCCGGTTCCACACCCGACATCAAGCACTCGATCCCCTGGCCTCAGAGGCAGAAGGGAGAAGAGCCGCTTAAAGTTCTCTTCATGCTTGTCGTAGCGCCCTGTTGAAGGGTCCTTATACCACATGTCCATCCACTTTTCGGCCTGCTCATCGAAGAATTGCTTTCGATTCAAATAGATTTCATCTGGAGTCATGTTGATCGAGTTCGCTCCTTTCCTTAAGTTTTCCCAAGCGGCGCTTGGGCGAAAAGAGATAGGCAGCAGCGAAAAGGGTTGTGGCCATAAGGACCACGGCCGCTCCGGACGGTAGGTCGAAGAGATAAGAAACGATAAGCCCTGAAACACAGGCGCCGATTCCAGAGGCCGCGGAAAGGATGAAAAAGTGTTTTAAATTATAGGTCAACTGAAGGGCCGTGGCCCCTGGCTGCACCAGCAGGGCGAAAATAAGAAGCCCGCCCACGGTCGTGAGGTTGGAGGACACCACCGCTCCCGTTAGAAAGAGAAGGGCATAATAAATCACCCTTTCCGGCACACCACTGGATTGGGCAAGTCGTCGTTGGAAGAGCACAGAACGGATTTCCTTAAAAAAGAGGAGGACAAACGAAACGAGGATCAGCGTTATGAGGCCCATGATGATCAAGTCGGATCCAGAGAGGCTCAGCAGACTTCCCCACATCAGATTGAGGGCGCTTGCCTTCGTCCTCGTGAGGACCCCCAGGGCAAGAAAGGCAAGCCCCATCAAAAAAGAAAAGAGGATGCCGAGGACATTTTCAAGGGCGATGTCCGTGCGGTCAGACAGGGGGCCGAGCACTGCCGCAACGATCAGGCACAGGGCCAAACCGCTTAGGAAAGGATCGAAATGGAGAAGCATCCCAAGGACGGCGCCTGCAAAAGCTGCATGAGACATGGAGACGCCAATCAGGGGCATCTTCAGAAGCACTACAAAAACAGAGAGAAGGGAACAGCTCAAACCGCAGAGCACACATGCGATGGCCGCACGCTGGAAAGGGATAACCGAAAACATTTCGATCAAATCATCAACCATAAGAAACGAATCTTTTCCCGTTCCGCTCAAACGTCTCCAAAGGATACTGGAACAACCGGCTCAGGGTCTCCCCGGACAACGCCCTGTGGATATCGCCATCAAAAACGATTCTGCCTTGATGAAGCAGCACGGCCCGGTTCACTGAGGTCGGCATCATATTAAAATCGTGCGTGACGAAGAGAAGGGTAAGGGCCTCCCGTCGGTGGATTTCGTCGATAAGGTTGAGGACTTCCTTCTGGACGGCGATGTCGAGGTTGACCGTTGGCTCATCCATGAGAAGAAGATCCGGCTCCTGAAGGATGGCTCGCGCCAGGGAAACCTTCTGCCGCTCTCCTCCTGAGAGTTGCCCCAAGGGTCGCTGGGCGAGATGGCTCATTCGCATCAACTCCAACATTGCCATGGCCTTCTCTTTCTCCCACCTTCCGGGAGAGCGAAAAAGGCCCAATCTCCCAGCGGCACCGGTCAGGACGGCCTCCAAGGCTGAGATCGGAAAGGCCGGTTCGACCTGAAATCCTTGCGGAACGTAAGCGATCCGAAGACGGGTTTTGAGGGACCGACGGTGGGTTTCAGCTTTCCCGAAGAGCTTGAGTGTCCCCTCGAACCGCTCGAATCCTGCGATGACGTTCAGGAAGGTGGTCTTCCCGGCACCGTTTGGTCCGATGATTCCCAGGGACTCGTGTGGAGAAATCTCCAACGAGATCCGGTCCAAAAGGATTCGGTTGGCCTTCCGGACCGTAACGTCCTTCAGCTCGAGGACGCTCTCTCTTTCCATAACCTCCTCAAAAAGGGTTTTCCCCCCTCCCTTTCAGGGTCGAAAGGAGAATCTCCACATTCTCCTGGAGGGTGGCAAGGTAACCCTTCTCCGAAGGAAAATTGGTCAAGACGACATGGGGAACCCCCAATGCCTCGGCGATCCCCTTGCCCGCCTCCGGTCCGGACTGAAGGTTATCCACGACCGCGACGGCCTTCTGTTCCCTCCCGATTTTGGAAAGACGGATCACTTCTCGGGCCGAGATCGATTCTGGCCTTCCATATTCTCCCACCACCCGGAACCCCATCCATTCCAGGAACCCTTTTTGCATGGAGGATGCGATCATCGCTTTTCCGGCCACGCCGGCAGTTTTCATCTTTTCCGTGAGAGCCCGCGATACCTCTTTGACTCGAAGTATCACCTCCCCTTTCCTTTTCAGGATCTCTTCCCGATCTTCCGGGAAATGCGCGACCAGCCCCTCGGCCAAAACCTCCAGCCCAAAGAGGTAAGCGTCGGGAACCATCCAGTTGCGGCCTCCCGTCTCTACCCACAACTGCGCCCTTTTACCCGAACTGACCTTGTGGAAAAAAGACATCCCCTTGAAGGAGATCAGGAGGTCTGCTTTTCCTATTTTTTCAATATCGGAGAGTTTCATATCATAGTGGCCCGGGCACTGGTCGGGCGGAAGGATGGCCTCGACGGCATACCGAATCTGCGGCAAGAGGGAGGCCGCCATGCTCGAAAGGATCGTATCGGAGGTGACGACCCAACGCCTTCCCTCTCGATCGCCTCCTTTCGAAGAAAGGGCGAAGGAGATGTCGGAAGATCCCACAAGGAACGCCAAACTCAATGTTAAAAGGGCCCACCTCTTCGAAAACGGCATTGACAATCCCTCCTTCACCTCAAGAGGAAGCCTCTTGGAAGCCCCCAGATGGCGATATCCCGATGCTCGGAAAGATCCGGTTTCCTCTCCTATTTGAACTTCAGGACCATCCCCGCAAAGGCGGTGATCCCGGGCATGGGGTAGCCTTTGTTATATTCATATTCTTTGTCCAAAAGGTTATTGACGGCTAAAAAGATTTCCGAATCGCGCAACCAGAGGGGTTGGAAATGGAAACGGTAGCTCAAACGGGCGTTGACCAGTGTGATGTCGTCCAATTTGTCGATCCGCGTTAGCGGAGTGAAGTTCAGAGTTCCACTCCTTCGGACCGTACCCTGATAGAGGTCCCTGAGGTGCTGCATATCCATATAGAGCTTGAAATGATCGAGAAAGGTCCACGCCACTCCAGCCTGAAATTGAAACCCAGGGGTGTAAGGGAGATGTTCCTGGGTGACGCCATTATTCCCGGTCGCTCTTGCTTTTAACCAGGTGGCGGCGGCGAAGAGCTCGAGATTTTTGAAAGGCGTCGTGGTACTGGTAAGTTCGAGGCCACGAATCTTGTATTGACCGATCGGGTCGTTCCATAGGGTCGGAATGGGCCCAAACATATAGGCCTGGAAACGGTCTTTCCCTTTGTCGTAGAAGGCGGTGGCTCCCAAGGTCACGATCTTAGGCCACGTGTAGCTGAGGCCCCCTTCGAAATGATTGACCACCTCCGGCTTTATCGTCTCCCAGTACTGCCTGGGATTGGTCACCGTGGAAGTGCTGACCACCAGGTTCATGACCGCTACGGGGGTGGGATAGATGACCCCTCTGGAGTACTGGAGATTGAGGCGAAGATCCTTATATCCGGTGACCACGCCGGCCTGGGAGGAGGGTTTGTCCCGAAACTCGTCGTGTTCAAAATACCGGAAGCCTACCGAGGGGATGAGATAGAACCCATCCAACCGTCCGACCATCTGGCTCACGGCCAAGTAGGGCGAGACAAGCAGGGTGTCGGGAAAATCCCACGTTCTCTTTGCCTGTCCGCCATTGATACCTGGCACGGCCCTTCCGGTGAAGGTTCGCTGAGTATTTTTCAATTCGGTGAAGTCGAGGTCTGTCCCGAGGATCATCTCCCCCCCAGGCCAGAGTTGGAGTCTTTCCCTTCCACGAACTCCGTATAGGGAGATTTCCTGTCTCGACCAGAGGCCGCCCGTACCCTGGCCATATCGACGGCCATTCGTTAACTCCTGGATGAGGTCAAAATCCGTCTCATTCCAGTAGGCCTTGAGATAACCCTGGAACTGTTTATACTCGTGATTCAGGGTCAAGGTGGTCAGGAAGTTTTCAGTGTCAAAACGTTCGGCCATGGGCCAACTTACGCCGTTGGTCGGCGTGGGTTTGACGTCCGGCATGGGAGCTTCGGTTTTACTCCTCACATAATTGGCCAGGAGTCTGAGATTCCATTCTTTGTTGAGTTGATAACCGGTGTTGGCATAGTAGCTCTGCTGCTGCCCTCTGTCCCTGTCGTGCCGGCCCTCGACTTCTGCCCAACGCTGGGGATTGCGATGCCCTTCGGTGTCCACCAAACTCTGAGACAGGTAGACATCAAAAGGTCCTTTTTTAAACCCCCCTGAGAGGCTCTCATAAAAGGTATAATAACTTCCCCCGCTGAAATGGAGAACAATTTCATGGCCCTCCTTCTTCAAATATTTTGGAAGAACATTAACCAAGGCATAGCCGCTTCCGAATTGATGGAGCTGGGGACTCTTGTAAATCTCCATCCCCCCGATGGTGGAGATGGCGATGCTATCCCCCAAGACCTGGCCGAAGATGGCCCCATAGCGAGGCACCCCATCAAATTCGATGGGAAAGTCCGCGCCCGGGTGACTGGCCCCCCGGCCACGAATATAAAGGCTGTGGCTGGTTTGGGTTCCCAAAAGATTCCAGCCGCGGAACATGACCCCTGGGACATTGCGCATCGTCGGCTGGAAATCATAAGTGTTCTGTTCCTTGATCTGTTCTTCGGTCACCAGATTGTACTGGGTGCCATACCGGGTATTCACTGGAGTGACAGGATTGCTGTAAGGCGTGCCGATGACCAGGATTTCCTCCAGCACGGTTTTCTCTTCTTTCTTTTCAACCTCCTGGGTCATTCCAGGGACGGCGGCGAGCAGGAAGAGGATACATAGCAAAAAGATTATTAAAAAGCTCTTTTTTAAGCCTTTTAAGGGCCTCCTCCTCTGCCGATCATTTTCGATACCGCGCGCTTCTGGGACCATGGTTTCAGCCTTTCTTTTCATGATATCCCCCCTTTGGTTTTTTTCTCCTTTCGCAGGAGGGATGAGGTCTTCTTGACCCATTTGGGAAGCAAATAAAAAAAGCCACCAAAGGATATCCCCTTCCTGGGGTGCGCCTTCGTGGCTCCTATCCTGCCTTCAATGGCCAAGGATCGATTTCCGATCCCTTTGGTCACGAATGGCGAAAACTGTCTTCGTTCAAGCCCGTGCGTTTTTCTTGGCCTGAATCAATTCCGTTAGAAACTCCGACCTCAAGCCCTCGACCGTGTAGTAATCCGCCTCAAGATACGTGGCGAGCTGCTGGGCGAGATCGGTTCTCATAAACCCTTTTTTATCCTCCGTATCGACCACGACAATATCGGTACGGGGATTGCCTCTGAGACAAGCGGCTACCTTTTTTATTTCGTCTCCCACCGGCAAATCGGTCAACGCCTGGTTCGCCCTTCCATCCGTGATGAGCACCAGAAGCGTCCTCGTCTCAGGAGCTTTGATCTCCATCCGACGAATCAGTTTGTAAGCCTCGAGGAGTCCGGCTGAGAGAGGGGTTTTCCCTCCAACGGGTAATTCCGTCAATTTCTTCAAAGAGAAGTTTAGGCTTTTGGTGGGGGGGAGGACCAGTTCAGCCCTGTCTCTTCGGAAGACGATCAACGAGACTTGATCTCTCTTCTGATAACAATCCATGAGCAGGGAGAGGATCGCCCCTTTCGTCTCCACCATCCTCCTGCGGGCAGCCATCGAACCCGAACCGTCCAGGACGAAGACCACCAGATGGCCCATCTTTCTCTCCCTTTGCTTGAACCGCAGATCTTCCTCGTGGATCACCAATCTATCCTTCCTCCCCCTCATGGCCTGAAAGGGCGTGGAGGCCCGGATCGTAGCATCGATGGCAATATCGTCCTTTCCCCTGAATAGGCTTTTAAGGTAACGCCCCCCTTTATCCTTTACCCGGGTCTTTGTCCTTCTACCCGAGGCCATCCGATAGATCCTGTCCTTTCTAAAAGACATCCTGCGGATTTTGAAGGCATGGCCTACCTCGAAGACCTCCTCTTTCGGTCTCAACTCCACCCCTTGAACGCTGGTGTTTTGGAGCCCCTCTGATTCTGGCTGCTCTGATCTGGTCGACTCAGGAGTTCGGCCAGGATCCTCTGAAGACCCCTGTCTTTCGTGTACCTCTGGGGGGCGCTCCTTCTGAGCCGGAGGGGGTTCTTCGACGGGTTTCATCTGTTCCAGCATTCTTACCCTGTGTGTCAGGACGAGGGGTAGGACTTCATCTACCCCTTCCTGGGTTACCTCCGGGTGTCCACAATAGGCGGCATAAGCTCGAGCGGCATAGGTCAGGTAAATATCGCCCCTGTGTCCGGGAAGAAGATTCTGCCTGCAGAGGTCAGCAATATATTCCTTCAAAGGATCGGAGATGGCAATTTGTGCAAGAGCGTTCCGAGCCGAGGCGATCTTGTGTTTGAGATGATGGTCGGGGGAAGCTTGACGGAGATGAGGCTGGAGGTCTATGCCTCCGGCCTTCCTGATGACTTCCATTCTCTGTTTTGCATCTCTCAAGCCCTGCCAGATCACACACATTCCAAATCGGTCCAGGAGGTGAGGAGATAGGTTCCCTTCCTCCGGATTCATGCTTGCGATTAGAACGAATCTGGAAGGATACTTCAAAGCAAATCCCTCCCTCTCGATGATGACTTCGCCCTTATCTTGAGCCGCCATGAGAAGAGGGAGTATTTCCGGCGGAAGCAGGTTGATGTCATCCACGTAGACCACTCCTCCGTGGGCTTTGCAGAGGAGCCCTTTCTGTAAGACTCTTTTTCCGGAGGACAGGGTCTTTTCAATGTCGATGCCGCCCATCAATCGGTCTTCGGTTATATTCAGAGGGAGTTCGACGAAGGGGGTGTCCTCGGGAAGCAACTCCTTAAAAAGCCTTGCAAGGGTCGATTTACCGCTTCCTTTCTCTCCGATGAAGAGGACCCCACCGCATCGGAAATCGATGGCATTCAGAATCAGAGATAGCTTGGCATCCGGATGTCCTACGAACTCGCTAAATCTCATCGCCCCATTTGAGAGAGGACGGCTTGAACCTGTTCGTTCCCCTTTTCGATTTCCTCGAAAGGAAGTCTTTTCAACCGATGGCGAAGGGACAACTGGGCCGCCTCCCTGATCTCCTCCGAGTCGATCGTCCTCTTTCCTTTAAAAGCTGAGAGGGCCCTTGCCGATTTCATGATGACGATGTCGGCCCTGTGGCCATCCAGATTCAAGGCCGAGGTGACCCCGACGATCTTTTCAAGAACGTCCTCCGTCACGTTGACGGCGTTTAAATTCTCCTTTGCGCTCATAATCTTTTGAGAGAGGGCTTTTTGTTCTGCCTCCCAGGCCCTGAAAAAGTCCGCCGGCCTGGAATCGAACTCAGCCCTTCTTCGCAATATCTCCATCCTCAACGCCTTGTCCTGAATCGATCTGACCTCGACACATAAACCGAATCGGTCCAGAAGCTGGGGTCTCAGCTCTCCCTCTTCCGGGTTCATCGTCCCGACCAGGATGAATTTCGAAGGATGGGTAAAAGAAACGCCCTCTCTTTCCACGGTATTGACGCCCATGGCCGCCGAGTCGAGCAGGAGATCTACGATATGGTCTTCGAGCAGGTTGACCTCATCGACATAGAGGAAATTCCTGTTGGCTCCGGCTAAAATCCCGGGTTCGAACCTCTTCTCCCCCTTCTTCAAGGCATGCTCGATGTCGAGGGACCCCACCAATCTGTCCTCTGTAACTCCGAGGGGGAGCTCCACCACCCTCATCTTTTTCTTCTCATAGTGGAGATGGCCCTCTGTCTGGATCTTCTCCTGACAGCTCTGGCAGAGGCCCTCCTTCGGATGGCAGTTAAAGGGACAATCTTTCACCCCCTCCATCTCTGGCAGAAGGTCTGCCAGCGCCCTGACCGCGGTGCTTTTCGCCGTTCCCTTCTCTCCCATGATCAGGATGCCCCCGATCGAAGGGTCGATCACATTCAAGATCAATCCTGTCTTCATCTCCTCCTGGCCGACGATGGCCGTGAAAGGGAAAATCATCCTAAGATCTCCTCCATCTTCTTCTTCCAGTACCCGACCTCCTCGGGAGTCAGAATATCGATATTTCCTCCCTGGAAGTCGCCTTTCACTTCTCCCATCCTTTCCTCTACCCAGCCTTCTATCTCCACATAGATCTGTTTCAGGGCCTCTTTTATGTCCGGCGAAGGTTCCCAGAGCCCCCGCTCCGCGGCCTCGATCAACCTTCTGGCGATCTCCTCAAGGGCCCAGGGATTGTTCTGTTCAAAGAACCTTCGATTCTCCTCATCCATCAGGAAGGTTCGAGCCACATCATCAAAAATCGCCCCATCCACGGCTCTGGAGGTTGCTTGCCATCCGTAGAGGCGACCGATTCTCTTGCTGATCTCACTTGCCCCTTTGTAACCATGTTCTTTCATCCCTTCGATCCACTTGGGGTTCAGCAGCTTGGCCCGGGCAACCCGGCGGATCTCCTCGGAGAGGGTCCGGATGGCAATCTCATTTGGGTCGCGGGTGTCCCCGTAATAATTCTTGATCTCCCTTCCTGAGATGACCTTGGCGGCATTGATCATCCCTCCATGGGCCCCGAAATAACAGCAGCAGCCGGTCAGGTCATACTCATCCGTGACCGTTTTGTTGAAGGTCAGGTCAACGAGCTTCAGGTTTTCTTTGAGGCTTTGATGGGCCGACTCTCCGAAGACCTCCTTGCCGTAAGCATATCCGTTCCAGTAGAGGAAGACATCGGCCAGGTCCTTTTCGGTCTTCCAGGCAGAGGCATAGACCGCGAGCTGGGTTCCTGCCTGATACGTGCCCGGCATGCTGCCAAAGATACGATAGGTCGCTTTCCTCATCGCCTCCGGATCGGGCTTTTCCCTCTCCAGCCTCTCCAAGGTGTGTTTACGGATGAAATTGAGGGAGGCCGGTTCTTCCAGGGCTGCCACCGTTTGGACGATTTCGTCCAGCAGTTCGATGACGTTGGGGAAATTATCCCGGGTGATCCCTGACACCCTCACCGTGATGTCGATCCGAGGCCGACCCAGTTGATCGAGGGGGATGATCTCAAATCCCTTCACCCTTCCACTTCCCTCCCAGAGGGGTCTTGCGCCCATCAGGGCCATCATCTGGGCCATCCCCTCTCCATTGGCCCACATGAGGTCAGAGCACTGCCAGTAAAAGGCAATCGTTTCAGGATAGGTTCCCTCTTCGTCCAGATACTTCTGGAGGGTTTTTTCCGCGAGGGATCGCCCGATCTCCCATGCGGCACGAGAAGGGAGGGTTTTGGGATCAAGGCCGTAGAAGTTTCTGCCCGTCGGCAACACATCGGGTCTCCCCCGGGTGATGAGTCCGGAGGGACCGGGTTCGATATAGCGGCCGTTCATTCCCGAGAGCAGGGCACCGACTTCATCCGAGTCGATAATCCTCTGGCGAATCTCGTCGATCTGGGATTGGACCTTCCTTAAGGTGCCGCGATCTGTTTCTGTGATCGGGAATCGATCGGCGAGAGCGACCCATAGGTCTCTACCCCTGACGATGTAATCCCTGCAAAGGTCTCTCGCGATCGTCTCGGCCTTCTCAGCCACGGCCTCTCCTTCCAATGGGGAAGCGCAGGAGACGATCTTCTGAACCACCGATCGGAGAGAATCTTCCCGGGTGTCATACCGGAGGATCGCATAGATGAAATCCGCGCACTCCTCCCCTTCGGGTACTCTTCCAAAGATATGCATGCCTTTTGGAATGTAGGTCTTCTTCAGAAGAGAGAGCTTTTCATGAATCTCCTGAACCTGCTCATCGAAATTGTCGTGGGTCAGGGGTGCCCCATCGAGAAGATTCAGTTGGGTTACCTTATTCATGATCATATGCATCAGGGTGTGCGATTTGTAGGGATCGCTTTGTTTGAAGCGATGGTATTCCTCAAGAAGTTTGTCAACCTCTAAGAGATCCCCATACAGATCGCCCTGGGTCATCACGGTCTGCATATGGTCGACGAGGACCGCATTGCTTCTTCTTTTGGCGATGATCCCTTCCGGAGGATTGTCGGCGTTATAGATGTAGAGGTGAGGAACGGAATCGATCCCGATGTCCGGGAAACAGCCCGAGGATAGACCGGTCCCCTTGCCGGGAAGAAATTCGAGATTGCCATGGGTACCCACATGGATGAGGACATCTGCTCCGAAATCTCTTGAAAGCCATTTATAGGTTGCCACGTACTGGTGGGGTGGGGGCACGGAGGGGTCGTGGAGGATCTTACAGACCTCCCCGTCGCATCGGGCCCCTGCACAGCCCCGCTTCGGTTGAACGCAGACCACCGCGTTTCCGTAACGGATCCCTGTCACCACGATCTTTCCATCATGCACCATCGCAGGAGGGATCCCATTCTTCCTTTCTCCGGGAGGATTCCCCCAGGCTTCGATCATCCGCCTCTGGGTCGTTTCGGGCAATTCATTGAACCATTGTAGGTATCGTTCGTTTTCGAGGAGCGCCAGAGCTCCGCCTTTTTCGACGATCTCCTCCACCGTTGTCCATCGGAATTCCGAAATGGCCTTCTTCGACATGATCTCGTCGATCAGGGCCTTTCCGTTTTCCGGTGGGAGAACCTGATATCCCTCGGCGGCCATCCTCTTTAAGAGATCGGATACAGACTCGAGGGTGTCGAGATGGGCCCCTCCTCCCACGGTCGCCTCCACACTGGCACATGGATTGTTATGGAGGATGAAGGCCACCCTCTTTTCACGGTTCGGTTTTTTTCGAAGGGCGATCCATCGGGAGACCCTCTTGGCCAATTTTTCGACGCGGTCCTCGATGGCTTCATAGGTATCCCCCATGGAATCCTCTACCCCTCGAATGGCTCCGACCAAAATAGGTTCGATCACCCCTTCAAATTCAGGCATGGCCACGCTCCAGCCCACCTGCGATCCGAGCCCTTCTCCATCGGCAAGCCATTGTTCCTTGCTTTTGTAATAGGAGATCACGGGGCAGAAAAGCGGCACGCCCATCTTCTTTAAAAGGGAGACCCCGGAAGGGGTTTCTGATTCCTTGAGGCCTCCCCGAGTGCTGGCGAGGAAGAAGGAGGTCAATTTGATGACCCCCTCGACCCTTGGGGACCGGTCTTTCAAGAAGAACCGCTCCATCACCTCCACGCCGCTCAAGTTTCCGAGATTCTGGTCCTTCAACGAGTAAAGAAAGACAGGGATCACGCCCAATCCCTGTTCTTCGAGCTTCGATACGAGAGAGCGCTCCACCTCCATATTGTTATTCACCCAGTTGGATCGAGAGTAGAGGACCCCTACGAAGGATTCGGGAAGGAAAGAGAGATATCCCCGATAGGCGGAGAGGTATTGATCGGTGTCCTCAAAGGCCGTTTCCATCCCCGGATGAAAAATGCCCTGCCAGGGGACTTCTTCCGGCCCTTCAAAATCCATCTTTTCCCCAAAGAGAAGACGGAGAAGATATTTGAACATATTGACCATGTTCTTCTTGCCGCCAAAGAGGAGATAACGATATACCTGGACCACCATTTCCGGATGGACATTCGAGAAGGCGCCGAAGGAAGGATCACTGCCGATCACGATGAGAGGGACCCTCTCTCGGGCCGGACGGAGGATTTCTTCGATCTCCTCCCAAAAAACATCATGCGTCCGGTAGAGGAGAATCAGGTCGACCTTTTCGACTTCTCCGGCGATCTTTTTGATCCACTCTCTGTTCTTGCTGATCTGTTTTGTCGAAAAACCCAAAAGGTGAAGGCCAAGGTCTTCGGCGGCCTCTTGAAGAAGAGGCAGATAAGAGGCCCACATGAGGGTCAAGACTTTCATGTCCGGTCTCCTCGCAAGGTCATTCATGGTACCTCCTGATGAGATAAGAGCCGTAGGCGAAGAAGACAAAAGCAAAGACCAAGAGGGCTATGAGGGAGACCCCCCCCTCCTGGTCGAGGGCAGTCTTTCTCATGAGGATATTGGTGTGGGTCAGGGGCATCAGATAGAGGATGGGTTTAAGGTAAAAAGGCAATTCATGGACCGGGAAGAAAGTGCCACTGAAAAAGGACATGGGAAGGATGAGAAAGTTGGAATAGGTCGATGTATCCTCATGCGATTTGGTGAGCATTCCGGTGATGATTCCGAGGCTGGCGAACAGAAAGCAGTTGAGGAGTAAAGTGGCCAGGAAGAGGAGGCTCACGGTGAACCGGGCCGAGGAAAGCAAACCCGCAAACAAGGTCAACAAGGATGCGAAGAGGCCCTTGGTCATCCCCGCTAAGACCTCACCCACCATCACCGAGGAGGGCCGGATCGGGGCCTGGATGAAGATCTGAAAGGTCTTGAAATAGAGCCGGTTCAGATTGAGGCTGCTGGCCACCCAAGTATAAGAATTGCTCATAGAGCTCATGGCGACAAGCCCGGGGATCAGGAAATCGAGATAGTTCGCGTTTCCCATCCGGACGCTTCGGCCCAAGCCGAGGCCGAAGGCGATCAGGTAGATCACGGGGATGACCATGGCGGAAAAGAGGTATCCCAATCGAAAGAGCTTCCTCCGGAAAAGGAGCATCTCCCGGAGGTAGATGGGATACCACTCCAAAAATCGGTTCATTCGAGCCGTTCTCCGGTCAACTTCACGAAGAGGTCCTCCAGATTGGCCTTCCGGATGGTGACGTTATTTTCCAGACGGCCGGCCAGGGCATGAGCGTCCGACCGGCTCTGGCAGAGATGCTGTACCAGATGGCCGTTCCCATCCACATATTCCACCACGTAAGGGCCGATTTTGGCCTTGAGATTCTCCGGGCTGTCAAGGGCGATCAGCTCCCCTTTCGACAGGATGGCCACACGCTGGCAGAGGGCCTCGGCCTCCTCGATATAATGGGTGGTGAGGACGACGGTGCGTCCGTCGATCCGGGCCTTCCGGATGAGGTCCCACATCTGGCGCCGGATCTGAGGATCGAGGCCGATGGAGGGTTCGTCTAAAAAGAGGACCTTGGGATTCGTCATCAAGGCCCTTGCGAGCAACAGACGCCTCTGCATCCCCCCAGAGAAATGGGAGACGAGGGAATCTCTCCGATCCACCAACCCCACCAGTTTTAAAAATTGGTCGATCCGGTTCCGGAGGTCTTCCACCCGATGGAGCATCCCGTAGATGAGAAGGTTCTCATGGGCCGTAAGTTCCTTGTCGAGATTGTTCTCTTGGGGCATCACCCCGATGATCTTTTTCAATTCCGCCCCATCCCGCTGCACATCGAAGCCTTCGATCCGGCAAACCCCCGAATCGGGCTTGGCCAGCGTGGTCAGACAGCGGATGAGGGTCGTCTTCCCCGCTCCGTTGGGACCCAGAAGACCGAAGACCTCACCCTTTTTGATCTCGAGGGAGAGACGGTGGAGGGCCTTTACCTGTCCATAATGTTTGGTGAGATCTCTCACTTCGATCATGCCTCGACCCTCGGATAGATGACCTTCGTTCCATTCCAATCGATGATGGAGACATCGATTCCGTAGACTTCGTGCAAACTCTTCTCGTTGATCACGGCATGGGGTTTGCCGTTGGCCAAAACCGTGCCATGATTCATCAAAATCACTTCATCGGAAAAGAGCACGGCCAGGTTTGGATCATGGAGGGTCATCAGGATGGTCAACCTCTGTTCCCGGGCCAGCTCTCTCACCTTCTTTAAGACGTTCACCTGGTTCCTGAAATCGAGGTGGGTGGTAGGCTCGTCCAGCAAAAGAATGGGGGCTTGCTGGGAAAGGGCTCGGGCGATGAGGACGAGTTGCCGCTCCCCCCCGCTGATTTTAGTATAAGGCCGTTCGCGGAGATGAACAATCCCAACCATCTCAAGGGATGCTTCACAAATCCTGTAGTCCTTGGGTGAAGGAGAGGAAAAGAGCCCGAGATGGGAAGCCCTTCCCATCAAGACCACATCCATGACCGAATAGGGAAATGGGGGATCATGTTCCTGTGGCACGACCCCGAAGATCCTCGCCCTCTCCGTGGTGGAGACCCTTGAGATATCCTTCTTTTCCAATAAGATTTCACCCTTCTGGGGTCTCCACAATCCCATCAGGCACTTAAAAAGGGTCGTCTTTCCCGATCCATTCGGTCCGAGGATGGCTGTGATGGTTCCTCCATTCACCCTGAATTCAACTTGCCGCAAAATATCTGGGTCTCTCTTCTGGTGTCTGAAATAGAGATTCCGAACCTCTAACATCTGCGACCTACTTGCCCCAGCTCTCTTTCCCCCCTCGTTTCATCAGATAGATGAAGAAGGGAGCGCCGAGGATGGCGGTGATGATTCCCACTGGAATATCGAAATTGGTGAGATTCCTTGCGATCGTATCTGCAAGGATCATGAAGGCCGCTCCTCCGGCCATGCTGAGGGGGACCAGGGTCCGATGATCAGGGCCGGTCAACATCCTGATCAGATGGGGGACCATCAACCCCACCCATCCGATAATCCCGCTCACCGAAACAGCCACGCTCACCGCCAGCGAGGAGGCCCCGATAAAGATGATCCTCTCACGCTTCACGTTGACCCCGAGCGTTTTGGCCTCCACCTCTCCCATGCTCATCACATTGAGTCTCCACCTCATCAAAAAGAGGGGGAGGAGACCTCCCAGAATCCCTATTCCGGCAACCTTGACCAGCTTCCAGTTGGCAAGGGAGAAACTGCCCATGAGCCAGAAGACAATGCTTTGGAGTTTGTGAGGATCGACGAGAAACTTGATAATGGAGACCATGGCGGTAAAAAAGGCGGAGATGATGACACCCGAGAGGATAAGGGGAAGCCTTGAAACCTCCCCCTGGGCTTTGGCGATGGTGTAGGTGAGCAGGACAGAGAGGATAGCGAAGAAAAAAGACATCAGCTGGATGGGCCACTCGACAAAGAATCCGACAGAGAGAGCACATCCAAGAGCCGCGCCGGCCGAGATGCCGAGAATGAAGGGATCGACCAGGGGATTCCGGAAGATGCCCTGAAGGGTGACTCCGGAGCCTGAAAGGGCGATCCCCACCAATCCCGCGAGGATCACCCGGGGGACCCTGATGTCGAGAAGAATCGCCTTTTCTGGAAGATCTCCAGGAAGGGAATGGGAACCCAATTGGGTCATAAAAATCTTTATAACATCGATGGTGGCGATATGAAAAGGGCCTATAAAAAGGGCGATCCATCCCGCGATCAAAGGCGAGAGGAGGATGGATAAATGAACAAGCCTCCTATTCATCAAATTTATTTAACCTCGCATAGGGGACGCCAAAGACCTTTTTATGAAACTCGTCAGAGACCCGCTCTGGGTCGACCTCCTGAAAACGTTCAGGGTAGACCTTCTTGGCCATCCAGAGGGCAACCGGCGCAAGGCGGGGCGACCACGTGGACCAATCCGGAGCCTTATACACCCTTTTCTCTTTTACTGCCTTGATGGTTCTCCACTGGGGATTGTTCAGAATGTCGGAGCTTTGGTACCTTGCATTCCCCCAGATGAAGATGACGTCAGGATCCCATCCGATGATCCTTTCCAAGGAAACATCCACATTTCTTTGAGGGATGGAGGAGGCGGGATTGGCTCCCCCGATCATCATGAAGATGTCGTTGGTGAGCCCGATCGCCCCTGCGATTGAGGTCGGCCTTCCCCCAAGCCACAAAACCTTCCTCCGCTGGTTGACGGGGATATTCGAAACCCTCTCCCTCACCAGCCTGAAGATCTCCTCCATCCGTCCGATGGTCTCTTCGATTCGTCCCTCTTTTTTAAAGAGCCTTCCATGGAGCCTCATCACCTCGTATAATTCCGCAAGGGTTTCTGGGTAGATGCTGATCACCTTCAACCCCTTCTCCTCCATAAAACGGATCGCTTCCGGCTTATAGGCCCAGGTGATCACGACATCGGGCCTTAACCTCAGGAGGGCTTCGATGTTGATGTCTATGCCGCTTCCTGCAGAGGGGATCGAACGTTCGATATCGGGCCGTGTAGCTTTCATCAGGTCGTTTTGATAGGCATGTCTGCTGATCCCGACGACATTCGTCCAGACGTCCAAAACCGGGATCAACTCATAGGAGATCAAGAATACGGCCCTTTTGACCGGGACAGAGACCGTAACGGGCCTTCCCAGCTTGTCCGAGTAGGTGATGGTAGTGGCATGAACAGCACCCACCATCACCCCCAGGAACAGCAGGCATTCTGAAATAAAGAGATACCTCTTCATCAGAACTTCACCAGAACCTCGCCGAACCAGGAGCGTCCGGGAGCCTTATAGGACCAGAAGTAGTCTTTGTCGAAGAGGTTGTCGATGGACAAGGAAAGAGTAGCAAATTTTAAAACTTTATAGGAGAGTCTGGCATCCACCACGAAGAAGGGATCGTGCGATCCATAGACCCTGTTGACCCTATCCCTGTTCTGGTCATCTGTAAATCTTTTGCTTACATACCTTCCGATCAGGCTGGCGTAGAAAGGCCCCTTTTCGAAATCTGCACCCACGTTGAACATCCGCTCGGGCACGTTGGTCAACTTCTTCCCTTCAGAGGCAGGATTGGCCTCGTTTCGCTTCATCTCCGTGTCGTTGTAGGTGAAATTGGCAAAGAGCTTCAAACCGAAATCGAACCGCTGCTCCCCCTCGAGCTCCACGCCCTTGACCTCGGCCTTCCCTGCATTGTGAAACTCCCGGTAGGTCGGAGTCACCGTCTTACGATAGATTAGGTCTTTGAGGTAGTTCTCAAAGTAGGCTGCCCTCACCCTGGCTCCCTTCCAGAGCCCCTGATCGATGCCCACATCCCAGGAAAGGGTCGTCTCGGGCTTGAGATCAGGATTTGCCGCAAAGGTCGTGCCAGCTGCACTCACCCACGTTCTATAGAGATCGTATGTGGTTGGAGAACGGAAGGCCTTGCCCCCAGAGACCCTAAGCGTCGTCCTCTCAAAGGGCTTATAGACCAGAGCCGCCTTCGGACTCCAGGAACGGGCATCCCTGGCACCGTACCTCTTAGGATAACCCGCTGTCCCCGCCTGATTCACATACCCATCGAAGGTCTCCCAACGATCAAACCGAACCCCAAGATAGGCCGTGAGATTTTCGAGGATCATGATCTCGTCCTGAAGGAAGAAGGCATAGGTCCGATCCTTCCCCTTCGACTGATAGACAAGCCTGGTCTTGGAGTCCTCGTCCTTCCAGTTGATCAGATCGTGCTCCTCGGTGTTGGCCCACCCGTACCGAAAAGAACCCCCGAAGGTGAGAAGGTTCCTCTTGAAAAGGGGAACCGTAACCTGAAGATCCCCATGGTAGTTCTGGGAAAGCGTCTCATTTCTCGTCCCAGGACCTCCGAACCGAGTGGTCGCTGCCGTCGTCCCAGGCGTCACATACCAGTTCTTCTCCACATCCTGAAGCCCCAACGAGAACTTGATCTTCAAAGGAGAGACCTCCGTCTCAAAACCAACGTTGTAATGGTTGAGCACCCTACCTCCCCCTCCCCCAATAAAGGTCCTCTCCCTGACCGTTCCATACGACCAGACCTCCGCCCCCGCGGCATTCCGAAGATAGGTAACCGGATCGTCGTAGTCATATTCGTAACGTTGCCTGAGAAAGGAGAGCCTGAGCTTTGTGACCTTTGAAAAGTCATATCCCGCCCTCACACGGAGGCTGTCGTCCCACCAGGTATTGTCGCCCCGATGACCAATGAGATAACGAATCGCTCCCTGGGTGTCCGTAGTCGGAATCCATCCGGTGATCCCCGCAGGGGGCCGGCTCGATTGGACGTTGTAATCTGTCGGATAACCATCGGTCGCCTGATAGCCATAGCTCACGAAGAAACTGAAGCCCTTGAATCGATCCCCATAGGAGAGATAGCCCTTCCAATAGTCATCCATGGCCTCGTCGCCCTTGAGGTGAGACCCATAGCCTGCCTTGAAGGTGAACTCCCTCTTCTCGGGCATCTTCGAGATGAGATGGACCACGCCTCCCATGGCATAGCCCCCATAGAGGCTCGAAAAAGGGCCCCTCACCACCTCGATCCGCTCTATGTCCTCGGGCATCAACCCTCCATAAACGACATTTCCCACATAAGCATCGTTTAAGGGAACCCCGTCCATCATCACCATCGTCCTCGCCTCTCCGGGGATGCCCCTTAAAGTGACGTTCGACAGCACATCCATCAACCCTTTTCCCCGCCTGTTGAAGACACCGGGCGTCGTGTTGAGGGCACTGTCGAGGGTCTTCACTCCTCTCTTCTCGATCTCTTCCTTCTTGATCACCGTCACGCTGGCCGGCGCGATCTCCAGCTCCTTCTCCGTCCTGGTGGCCGTGACCACCATCTCTTCAAGCTTTTCTTCCTTTTCCTCCGCCCAAACCATCCATGACCCGAACCCATTCAAAGGCAAAGCCAAAAAAATCATCATCGCCCAAAACCTTCTCATCCCAGACCTCCTGAAGTGGATTCCCCTTTCGCAGGAGGGAGGAGGCCTTCATGACCCTTTCGTAAATCTGTCTTTCCATACCGCCCCTCTTCAAGAGGGGATGCCCGGTGCAATTGGATTTTATCTCTCTTTCTGAGTGGTGATGATGCTGAAGTTCTTCGTCCCAGAGCGTCTCACCTCGTCGATCACGCCGATGAGGATCCCCACATGGGCCTCCCTGTCCGCCTTGATCTTCAGGAATTCCCTTTCCCTGTCCCGGATCTGCTCCTCGATGGCCCGCCTCAAATCCCCAAGCTCCACCCTCCGATCCATGAAGTAGATCTCCCCTCCCGAGGTGATGAAGATCGTCTTCAATGGCTCCGCCTTGACCTCCGCCGTGCTCGACTCCGGAAGCCTAATCCGTATCGCAGGCTCCTGTATCCAATGAGAAGTGAGCATGAAGAAGAGAAGCAACAGAAAGACCATGTCCACCAGGGGAGCGATGTTGATGTGGGTATGCTGATGCCTCGTCCTCTCAAACTCCATGGCCCCCCCGCCTCCCCTCCGCAAGAAACCGAAGCACAACCTCCTTCATCATCAGGGCGATCTCATCGGCCTCCTTCTCCAGATAGTGATGGCCGATGTGGATCGGGATGGCCACCAGAAGGCCCGCTGCCGTCGTGATCAAAGCCTCCCAGATTCCCCCCGCAAGCAGGGAAGGATTGACCTGAGGACTCTTCTCGATCACCATGAAGGCCTTGATCATCCCCGTCACCGTCCCAGTCAGACCCAACAAGGGCGCGATCGTGGCGATCAACCCAAGCCAGCTCAACCCCGTCTCGATCTTCCGCACCTGCCGGGTTCCAAGCAGGGATATCTCCTTCTCGTCAGGCACCCCCTTCAACCCCTCCAGGATAGGGGCTAAGATAGGCGGAACCTGCTTCTGAAGGTCTTGGAACGAAACCTCCAAGTCCCTAAATATCCTCCTGTATTGAAGAAATTTATTGACCCAAATCGCCACCCCCACAACCGAACAGAGAAGGATGGGATACATCAAAAGGCCACCCTTCAGAAATAGCTCCGCCATCAATCCCCCCGCAACTGAAACCGAATGGGCAAAAGGGCCCGACAGGCCACCGGCTTGCCATCCCGATAAGCCGGAAGAAATGTCGATTTTTGAACCGCCTCCAAAGCCGCCTCCGTAAACCCATAACCCCCGTTCTCCACCACCTCCACCGACACCAAAGCCCCCCTCTCGTCTATCGTCAACCTCAACAAGACCCGACCCTCCTTGCCCATCCTCCGGGCCATCACCGGATAGACCGGCATCACCCTCTTTAAGAACCTCGGCCCATCCCTGGCCCCAAACTCCAAATCCTGAGGGACCGGAGGTCCCACCTCTTTGACCACGGAGACAGGCTCAGGCGATTCCGCCTTGGGCATTGGATCGGCCTTCGGTGGAGGAGAGGCCTTTTCAGATACCACGGCCTCCCTGGAAGGGGCCACGGAAACAGTGACCGCAACAGAAGGGACTTCCACCACTTGCGGGACAGGGTCCCGTAGAGGATGATCCACCTTCTCGACGACCGGCCTCTCTTCGACCTTCCTGACCTCCTCAGGCCTGGGCTCCTCCTTCTTCTCTATAGTTTCCCGAACCTCCTCCTTCACCCCCAAAGGAATTTTGTAAGGCTCGATCACTTTCTGCTCAATCCTCCTCTCAACCACCCGTTGAGGTTGGATGACCCTCTTTTCCTCGGTCAGGATGTAGAGGTCCAGCTCCTCGTAACGCTCCACCAGAACCACCGAAACAGGGAGCAACATCACCAGACCGTGGAGGATGAGGGAGACGACCAGTCCGGCCCTCCTTTTTCCCACAACCTCCCCGTAAATCTTTTTACCCCAAAGGATCGCCCGACCCATGAAAAAGGAAAAGCCACGAAACCTTTCCCTTCTGGGAATCTGCCTTCGTGGCTTGAATAGGATGAACCCTCTAATGACGACCTGATTGGACCTTTAATAAAAGATCGTTTCCATCCTTGTCAAGACCAAAAAAGAGGAAAAATTTCTGGGACCATGATCTTCGAATTTTTCGAAACTTGAAAAGAGCTTTACGGAGTAGGATGGAGGGCGGGGATAACACCTCCATCGTCGAAAGATTATCGTCCCAAGATCATACCCATCAAGACAGCCATGGGGCTCACTTTCTCCCTTAAATATTTCGCTGAAACCCCAGATCCGAAAAACATCGCATTCCCTGGGGACTTCCCACCAGTGATCTTTAAAACAGTTTGAAGGGCGTCCGCAGAAGGGGCGCCAGGGGAGGATCCTATCGCTGATCGAGAAGATCGAAGCAGGGGATGCAGTAGACCTTCTCGTAGAGCCGCCGGGTGCGGGTCTCCATCACCGGTTCCTTGCAGGATTGGCAGATCAGGCTGGGCACCATCCTCGCCTTTCTCGGAGCCGGCTCCTTTGGTTGCTTCATCTCGAAGAGTTCGGAGGGATCCGACGCCATAATCCGGTTGGTCAGCTCTTCCCGAAGGGTGCGCCAGGTCTTCTCCTCCTCTTCGGTGAGCCCCTCCTCCTGGACCTTTCGATTCAGTCGCCAGAGGGTTTGTCCGGTCGCTCCGAAGACCTCCGGTCGGGTGACCAGGCGGATCGCTTGGCCGTCCCTGCGCCGATAGAAGGTAAAGGCATTCTTTCCGTAATCTTTGTGAATCAGGTTTCCTTTTCCGAAGGTGCAGCCGGTCAAAAATTGAATGGCATCCACCGCGCACATGTCGGTTTCGACCACGGCCACGACCTCCTCATCCGTGGCCTTCCCAATCTCCCTTAAAGCCACTTCTGAAGCCCTTATCCCAATGGCCAAACCCGGACAGGAGTGACCGTGAAACGCTATGGCTTTCTTAATCATCTCTGCATCGGTGCGATAGGAACCCATACTCTCTCCTTCCATCCCGAGTCGCCCTCCGCCTGGAATCTTTCCCTCCCTGCTTCGGAACTCATCGCCGTAAATAGGGGCTTTTCCTTCTCCCCCTTGGAGGAATCTTCATCTCCTCGCTTTGGGCTGCGAGGGCCTTTCGAATCACCCGAACGGCCCGAAGGACAAAGGGATGGGAAAATCCCCGTTGCTCGGAGAACATCAGGTCCAAAAGACTCGATTCCGAAGCCAAGCCCCCCGCTCGAAGAGCCCAAGCCGTTAGAGGTATTCTATAGTGGAGATCCGGTGCTTTCCGATTCATCTTCCGAAATGGCGGTTTTTTTCAAACCTGCTTTGCGGCTATCCAATTTTAATGAGAAATCTTTTATAATTTCAATTGTAAAACCCCCTTCGAAGGACCCCCCATGATTCGAGAAGAAGAACTTGCCAAAGAAGGATGGGAGAAACGGTTTACCATGGAGGAGCCGCGCATCTCCGAGATGGCCGCCCAGTACGAGGAACTCGGCTTCGAGGTGCTTGTCGAACCCCTCGATCTCGCCTCAGAGGGCTGCACCAGCTGTTTCACCGGAGACCTCAGTCGCTATAAGACCCTCTATACGCGTGTTCGGAGAGAGAAACCTTAGATATCGACCCGAGAGACAAATGTGGTAAGGCAGTTCGAAAGGGCAACATAGAAAGGATGGTCCGTGGACTCCTTGATTTTCTCGCAAAAGATCGGGACCCATGGGTTGAGAAGCTTTTTGAAAAACCTTTCCCTCGTCTCCCGGAAGGCGTTCGCCTTCTCCCGTTCTGAATCCTCCCTGGCCTCGGCTTCCTTGTAAAGCAGGTAGTACATGAACTCCAGTTCGATGGCGATATGGTCCGGAGGCTCCTTAAGTCCCTCCTCCAAGACCAATCCGGCCTCTTCGTATTGGCGGAGCACCTCGAGGGTCGAATCCCCCATCAACCTCCTCTCCCCGTCGAGGTAGACGGAGCCATAGGGGGGCGCTTTCAGCTCGTAGGGACCGACGAAGAGCCTGGCGTATTCGACCCTCAATTCCTCTTCGCTCGTCTCGAGAAGGGATCGTTCCATCTCCGAAACAAAAGGGACCGCCTCGTTACAGATCTCGCTAAGAACGGTGGCCAAATTTTTAAAGAGCCCCTCCTGAAGAAACCACTCCCTTCGAGGAAGACAAAAACAGGCCGAAAATAACCGGTAGGCCTCCCCTTGAAGTTTTTCTTTGGAAGGAGGTCGAAGTTCTTCCATCCCCCTGCTCCATCTATTAAACCCCTTGGCCCCAATAGGGGTCGAAAAAAGTATGGGGACGGCCCCTTCTGCTTCGGAGGGACTGTCCCCGTTTAGATCAAAGGATCAGCCCTTCTTTGCCTCGGCCTGGTAACTCCGGATGTAATAGACATTGGGCCGGGTGCCCTTCTCTCCCGGCTTAAGAAACTCGCCCTTGTTGTTCTTCATCTGCCTGGCCTTATACTTCTTGAGCAGCTGGCTTACCTCGCTATTCGGGTCGGCAGCATCTCCGAAGATCCTCGCCCGCGCCGGACAGGCCTCGACGCAATAGGGCAGTTCACCGTGGATCACCCGGTGTTCACAAAAGATGCACTTTTCGACGACATTGGCCCTTCTCACGCTCGCATAATCCGAATGCTTGTAAAGGGTCCGGTGGGGAGGGAGGTCTCCGGCCTTCTTGGCCACCTCTGCGCCCGAAGCGGTCAATCCCTTAAAGGCCTCCGTCGTATCCCGATAGAACCCGTGGGGTTCCCCATCGTTATAGCTGATGACGCTGTAGGCCGCTTTCGCCTTGTCGACATCCTCGACGCTGTAAGGGCAGTTCTGCTGGCAGAGCCGGCATCCGATACACCTCTCCTGGTTGTGCATGGTGATCCCGTTGTCGTGTTTATGCATGGCCTTGGGGCTGACCGGGCAGACCTTCACGCAGGGAGCGTCGGTGCAATGGTTACAGAGGACGGGGTAAATGGTATATTTGACATTGGGGAACGCCCCCTCGACCTTCGTGATGAAATCGGCCCAATTGAAGGTCTGTCCCTTCGCCTTGTCCGGCGTATTGTTCTCGGTTTTGCAGGCCAGGGCGCAGGCGCCGCAACCGACACATTTCAACAGATCTATGACCATCGCATATTGCTTCTTTGCCATCCCTCATTCCCTCCTTTCTCTCAGACTTTCTCGATTCTCACGCCGGTGAAGCCGCCGTTTCGGGCCGTCGATCCACTCAAGAAGTCATAATCATCCGGCATGATCTCGTTGAAGTTCGCCCCACGCGGCTCGAATTTCGAGAGATTCTTCGTTCCGATCCGGCCATAACACCAGTGTCCCTGGCCGAAGCATTTGGCCACCGTTCCAGGTCGCACGCCCTCCCATAGGCGGGCCCGAACCACCAGGCTTCCGACTACCGAGGTCACCTTCACCCGATCCCCGTCCTTGATCCCCAACCGTTTGGCATCCGCAGGGTTGATCTGGAGGACGTCTTCATAATTGAGGTCGCCCGGGTCGCACTGCTTGAAGGCGTAATACCAGGGAGCGTTGGCGCTCCGGCCTTCCCGGTTGAGCCTGGACTTCATGTCGATGAGATCAAAGGGATACTGGCTCCGGTCGCCGTGCCTCCTGGGGGATTCATAGTGGGGCACGAAGGCCTTTTCACCCCTGGCCTCATAAAGGGTGGCCTCGAGCACGCCGTCGATCGTCGTCTTGTTCTTCTCGGCATGTTCGGCCAAGGCCTTCTTGAGGGTCTCGCTATAGAACTCGAACTTCTTCGTCACCGTCGGGAAATTCCCCCACTTTTTGCGGAATTCATACCGTGGGGAATTGACCACACCCTTCTTCCTGAAATCCTCCCATCCCTCGGGCCGATCGCCCTTATAATCCTTGTTCTGGGCCGGATCCCAAGCCCTCCGGCTCCGGATCTTGGTGGCGTAGAGGGCGAACTCCTCGGCGTTGGTGGGGTTCTTTCCCGTTTCCGGGTCCTTGTATTCATTGTAGAGCCAGTCGTAAACGTTTGGGAAACCCTTCGCCTTCAGCTTCTCCGCCAGCAGCCAGACGATTTCGGTCTCGGCCCCCTTCACGTCGAACATCCTTTTAATGACGGGCTGGTGGATGGAGATGTGGCCATACATATTCCCCTGGTTCCGGGAGATCGCCCACTCTTCCGAATGGTGAAGGGCAGCGGGAAGGACGATGTCCGCGAACTGGGTCATCTCGGAGACGATGGGCACGATATGGACGAAGAAGGGGATCTTCGCCATGGCCTGATCCCATCGTTTGGCATCCGTTGCTGAAAAATTGAAGTTGTTGAAGTAGCCGATCGCTACTTTGATGTCGTAGGGGTCGTTGGCGAGGATGGCGTTCGGGACGTTATTCGTGGACACGCCGCTTCCGGGCCTGCCGGAGGCGAGATTGGGGAATTTTAGATAGCCCCGCTGATCGATCTTCTTCTGCTTGACCCCGGCCTTCGCGATCTCGTCCTGGTATTTCTCGAAACCGGGGTAGCTGCTGCTCGGGGCGCTGACGCTCGTCACCACGCCCCCTTCGCTGTCGGTCGCTCCCACGAGCCCGTTGAGGGCGTGCATGGCCAGGGCGGCATAGGTCCCCCGGGGCATCATGGTGGGCCCGTACCAGACCGCGCAGTGAGGAGCGGCCTGGGCAAACCCCTTGGCCACCCGGACGATCTGTTCCTTCGCAATTCCCGTGACGCCGGCCGCCCATTCGGGAGTTCTATCTTTCAACTCGATATTCCACCATTTGACGAGGCCAAAGGTATGTTTCTCGGCAAAGCTCGCCTCGTCCACCGTCTGCCCGGCCTTGAAGAGGTTCTTCCCGTCCTTGAAATCGCCCACGAACTCTCTGTTCCACAATCCCTCGGTCAGGATCACATGGGCCATGGCCGTGGCCAGGGCACCATCCTCCCCGGGCTTGATGGGAAGCCATTCATGGGCCTTGGCCGCGGTAGTGTTCAGCCGCGGGTCGACCACAACGACGGTGCCCTCCTCCAAGAGGCGATTCAACTGGAGGGTGGTGATGGGGATGTTCCGATTGGAGGAGACCGGATCGCAGCCCCAAACGATAAGGTACTTCATCTTCTCGAGATCGTAGATACAGTAACCCCAGTACCCCTCGGTGAAGAAACGCCCCATCTTCTCCACCTCCGCACAGAGGGCGCTGTGGGAGATGTTGTTGGGCGAGCCGATCATCTTGGTGAGGTGGTCGTAGAGGATGGTGTTGTGGTCCGAATAGCGGCCCCGCATCAGGAGGTATTTGTGGGGTTCATTGTTCTTTCGAAGTTCAATGATCTTATCCGCGATGATGTCCATCGCCTCGTCCCAGGAGATGGGAACGAACTTCGGGTCGATCCCCCTCCCCTTTTGAGGGTTCGTCCGCTTCATAGGAACCTTGATCCGGTCTGGATCGTAAATCTGCTGAAGGATCAAGTGACCTTTGACACAACAGTATCCGTTATTGGCTTTGCTGAGGGGGTTGCCGCGCACCTTGACGGCCCGACCCTGCTGGACGAAGATGACGATCGGACACCATTGGGTGCACCCTTGACAGGTCGAGGCGACCCACTCTCCCGGTTCGGTCCCTCCGGTCCCAACCCTCTGATCCTTGCCATTTGCAAAGGCATTCAAGGTCAAACCATTGAAAGCAATGGTCGCCCCCGCCACCATCCCCACCTTCAGAAAATCACGTCTTCTGATCTCCATGTGGACCTCCTTTCCCCTAAATAAAAAGGGAAACATAGATCGATCTATGTTCCCCCCTTTGAAATTTAACTCTTCGCATACATTAACATAACTACATCAAAACAGTCAAGAAATGAGTAAAGGAAGGCCCTTCCCTTATCTTCCCCTCCCATGCCTACGATTGAGACTTCACGCCGTTAACCGAGATTTCGGCCGCCCCCCCATCTAGCTCTTTCATTCTTTTTAATCAGGCCTTAAGGTCCACCCAATTTTTTTGCGATCATCCCCGTCTCGTATTGGGCATGGGTAAATTCACCTGTTTCGATGGGAATGGCCACCTTCATCAGGAGAGTAAAGAAGAGAAACCCGAAGGCCCAGATTCCGAAAGAGATCATCAGCTCAAGCAGGTTGGGAACGTATTCGTGAATCTCGCCCAGTGGGTCAGGGATAAAGCCCGGGATGACGAACCCGGGGCCCTTCTCGATCCAGACCCCCACGATGATCAATAGACAGCCGAGGTTGAGGGTGATTAGACGTTTTCGGGTCGCTGGGATCAAAAAGAGGAAGAAGGCGGTGACGTTCATCGCCATGGCTGTCCAGATCCATGGCACGAGGGCGTTATGGTGATGGAGGCCCTCGAAGAGATACTTAAAGGAAGCCGTATGAACCGTATCCGAATAGTACTCTTTGAAGATCTCCGCACCGAGCAGAAAGAGGTTGAGAAACATGGCGTAGGCGATCAGTTCGGCGATCTTGAAGAGGGCCCGGTCTTCGAGATGGATGGCCGAGACCTTTCGGATGACCTGAAAGATGAGGATGATGATGGCCGGTCCCGAGCAGAAGGCGCTGGCGAGGAACCTCGGGGCCAGGATCGAGGCGTTCCAGAAGGGACGGGCGGCAAGTCCGTTATAGAGGAAGGCTGTGACCGTATGGATGGCCACCGCCCACGGAATGGAGAGGAGGATGAAGGGAAGGATGAACCTCCAGTTGGGTTCTTTCCGGTAGTAGAACTTGACCAGAAGATAGACGGGGATGAAAAGGTTGAGAAACAGGTAGCCGTTGAGGACGATCACATCCCAGGCCAGAAGGGAGGTGGGGAAGTTCATCGACCCGATCCCTGGAAGCATGTGCCAGAACCGGTCGAGCCTGCCGAGGTCGACCATCACAAAGAGGATCGCCATGACGATACAGGAGGCAGCGAAGAGCTCCCCGAGGACGACGATCTCCTTGATCGGCTTGAATTGATAGATGTAAGCGGGGATCACCAGAAGGACGGCCGCCGCGGCCATCCCCACGAGGTAGGTGAAGTTGGCGATGTAGAGTCCCCAGGAGACCTGGTCGGTCATGTTCGTTTCGATCAGCCCCATGTCATGCTGTTTCCAGTAAAAGGCAAACCCGACCAGGATGATGGCGAGAAGCGAGAAACACCAAGCGTAATAAACCTTGCTCCCCCTCGCCACCAAGAACAGGGTCTTCTTATAAAAATGCCAGGTCTCTTTGGCCAATTCTCGATACGATCTCATCTCCCCGCTATGATTCAAAGAAGTAATAGAACTTGGAGTCGGTGTTTAACTCTTCTCTCAATCGAAAGACCCTTTTCCGTTCGATGATGTATCGGATTTCGCTCTTCGGGTCGAGAAGGTTTCCGAACTTTCTCGATCCCGTAGGGCAGGCCTCTACACAGGCCGGGTAGCGTCCCTGTCTCACCCGCTGGATGCAGAAGGTGCACTTTTCGACCGCGCACTTCATCCGGGGTCGGTTACCCAGGTAATGGACCTCGGGGTTGACCTCGTCCTTCGGAAGGTTCGGCTCCGCCCAGTTGAAGACCCTTCCTTTGTAGGGACAGGCCGCGATACAGTAGCGGCATCCGATGCACCAGTTGTAGTCGACGACGACGATGCCATCGGGCTCCTGCCAGGTCGCATGGATGGGACAGACCTTCACACAGGGTGCGTTCTGACACTGCTGGCACTGGACGGGCAGGTAGACGAACCCCTTCTCCGGAACGAACTCCGGGGCATAGTAATGTTCAGAATCCTCGAGGTTGATGAGGTTCCCCCGTTTCAGTCTTAAGACCCTGATCCAGTGAAGCTGACGGGCATATCGGGAGTTGTTGTTCTCCTGGACACAGGCATAGACGCATCGTCTGCATCCGATGCAACGGGAAAGTTCGAGCCCATAACCCCAGAGCGTCTCCGGCAACGCCTCCTGGGTGCTGATCCGAAACCTCTTGCCATACCTTTCGAAATATCTCCGCTCCAGTTTGGCGAGGACCTCCCTCTTCTCCTCCTCCTTCATTTCGAGATAATGTTTCTGTAAGAAATCCTCGATCTCCTCTTGGGTACAGGAGGAGAGAAGGGGAACAAAACCCGCCGAAAGGGCGCCGAGGGACCATTTCTGGAGGAATTCTCTTCGGCTCAGAGCTTTATTTCGCATTCCGCCTATCCGTGGGCTTGAAGGGAGGGGGTTCGGGAACCATCTTCTTGAACTTGGGCACATGGGGGTCGTGACAGTGGGCGCAGAGCAGATAGGTCCTCTTCCCTGGCCCCATGAAATAGCCGGTTCTCTTTCCGTGGATCCCCGCCCGCCAATCCCGGTAGAGGTTTCCGTGACACTCGCCACAAAGCCTGTGGCTTTCGGTGAAGTCGATCAGTTCACCGTTGTAGAGCCGGAGCTTGTCCCGGTTCTTCGCATCGTGACAATCGAGACACCAGCGCATCGTCTCCGCATGCTCCATCCGGATTTGGGTGTGCTCGTCCTTCAAAACCCTCTTTTTTCGGTTGACCTCCATCGAGGCATGACAGTGACTGCAGGGGAAGATTCCTCCGGTGAAGGGCGGGGGCGGGACGGGAAATTCCTGGCCTGCTCCTGGGGCAAGGGAAGGGAGTAGGATCGCCCCGATGAACATGAAAAGGAGGGAGAAGATTAGGGTCTGACTCGGTTGAAAAGTAATTCGCCTTACCATCCTGTGGGTTCTTCTAAGGCGAAAAATTAAATGAAAATTTCTCCCCCCTGATAGGGTTCATAACATTCCACGAGATGAAATTCAAGCATCCTCTCTCGTTATTTCGTCATCGCCCAGGGAATATCGGAGGGGTGGCCCCTCCCCGGGTCATATCCTCGGCAGACCCGCCTCGTCGAAGATCCCTTCGAAGAGGGCTCCCGTCAGGTATCGTTCCCCGGAGTCGGGAAGGATGGCGACGATCGTCTTCCCATCGAACTGGCCGCTCCTTGCCAGTCTCAACGCCACCGCGATGGCAGCACCGCAACTGACCCCCGAGAGGATCCCCTCCTCTCTCGCCAACCTCCTGGCATGTTCGATTGCCTCTTCGCTCGAAACCCTTTCCACCCGGTCGACCATCGAAAGATCGAGCGTATCAGGGATAAAGCCCGCTCCGATGCCCTGGATCTTGTGGGGACCGGGTTTCAACTCCTGCCCGGCGAGTTTCTGTGTAATCACCGGGCTCTCTTCAGGCTCTACCGCCACGCTGAGGATCTTCTTCCCCTTCTCCAGCTTGATGTACCTGGAGACCCCTGAAATCGTCCCGCCCGTTCCGACCCCGGAAACGAGGACGTCGATCCGGCCCTCGGTCTGCTCCCAGATCTCGGGACCCGTGGTCTTGAAATGGATCTCGGGATTGGCGGGGTTTTTGAACTGCTGGGGCATATAATACCGGTCCGGATCGGAGGCCACGATCCGTTCGGCCTCCTCCACGGCTCCTCTCATGCCCTTGGCTCCCGGGGTGAGGATGATATTCGCCCCGAAGATGGCGAGGATCTTCCTCCGCTCCATCGACATGGTCTCGGGCATGGTCACGTGGAGTTTGTAGCCTCTCGCCGCGGCTACATAGGCCAGGGCGATGCCCGTATTGCCACTGGTGGGCTCGACGATCTCCATGCCGGGTTTGAGGATTCCCTGCCTTTCCGCGGTCCAAATCATGTTGGCTCCGATCCGGCATTTGACCGAATAGGCTGGGTTTCGGCCCTCGATCTTTCCGAGGATCGTGGCTTTAAGCCCCTGGGCCATCCGGTTGATCCTGACCATCGGCGTATTTCCGATCGATAGAGAGTTGTCCTCGAAGAATCTGGCCATAGCGTTCTCCTTTCTTTTTGGGATTCTCCCCTTTTAGGACCCCATCGATGGATAGGGTCACTTCACTTCGTAATAGATCCCTGCCGTCCCCTTCTTCTCACCGATTCTGAACAGGAGGAGCACCTGATACCGACCCTTCTCCTTAAGGTTAAAATAGGCGTCGTAACTTTTCATCTCGGCCGCGTACTTGAGGGTCTTGATCTGGTCCTTCCCTTTCGGGTCGATCACCTTCATCTGGATTGTGGCATCCGAGATCTCCTTGTCCGTCTTGGCCTCCCTTAGGGTGACCGAGATATTATGGGTCGTTCCGGCTTCGACCTCCTCCTTCCGCTTCATCTCTTTGAGCATCTTTCTGTGCTCCTCGTTCTCCATGATCCCGAAGATGACCTTCACGCCCTCGACCACCACCGTCCGGGTCTCCATCTTCGCCCCTGTCCCGTGGCCATGCCCATGCTGGGCCATCGATCCGCTCCAAGGAACGAGAAGGCCCGCCAAGAAAATTAGGATCGAAAAATTTCTCCCCAAGCTTCTCATCCGATTCCCTCCTTCTTTTTTATTAGATGTTCATCTCCGAAACCTTAAGCCTTCCCTTCTTTAACGCCCTCTCCTTGACCAGGGCGAAGATGACCGGCGTGATGATGAGGACGTGGATCGTCGAGGTCACCAACCCACCGATGATAGGAGCGGCGATCGGTTTCATCACATCCGCCCCGACCCCGGTGGACCACATGAGGGGCAACAGGCTGATGAGGGTCGTCCCCACCGTCATCAATTTGGGCCGAAGCCGTAAGACCGACCCCTCCACCGTGGCCTCATGGATATCCTGGGGGGTCACCGTCCCTTTCATCAAACGCTTGTTAAGCGCCTCGTGGAGGTAGATGATCATCACCACGCCCGTTTCGACCGCAATCCCGTAAAGGGCGATATACCCCACCCAGACCGCCACGCTGAAGTTGTATCCCAGAAGGTACTGGAGGAAGATCCCTCCGGTCAGGGCATAGAGGACGGCGATCATCAAAATGATCGATTCCGAGACAGAACGGAAGGTCAGGTAGAGCAAAATGAAGATGACGAAGAAGACGATGGGCATCAGGATCTTCAGCCGCTCCCTCGCCCTCACCTGAAACTCATACTGGCCGCTCCAGGTGAGAAAGTAGCCCGTGGGAAGTCCGAGCTTTTCCTGGATCGCCCGCTTGGCCTCTTCCACATACCCTCCGATATCCCTTCCGGCCACATCGATATAAACGTAACCGGCGAGCATCCCGTCTTCGTCCCGGATCATGGCAGGCCCGGTGGTATGACGGATCTCTGCGAGCTGTCCCAAGGGGACGTGGTAAACCGCAGGGGAGGGACCGGCCATCGAACCTTTTCCAGCTGGACCTCCCTTCGGAACCGGGACGAGGATCCTTTTGACCTTTTCAAGGTCGTCGCGAAGTTCCCTTGGATAACGGAGGTTGACAGGATACCTCTCCCTTCCTTCGACCGTCCGCGTGAGATTCATCCCCCCCAGGGCGGATTGGATCACCTCCTGGACCTCGCCGACCGTAAGACCGTATCGGGCGATGGCCTCCCGGTCGATCTTGATGTCGGTGAAGTATCCGCCCGATACCCTTTCGGCATAGACGCTCCGCGTGCCAGGGACCTCTTTCAGGATCTTTTCGATATGGATCCCCACCTCCTCGATCTTCTTCAAATCGGGACCCGAGATCTTGATCCCGACCGGTGTGCGGATCCCTGTCGTCAGCATATCGATCCTCGCCCGGATGGGCATGGTCCAGGCGTTCTGGACCCCTGGAAATTGCATCTGACGATCCATCTCCTCGACCAGCTCCTCGAAGGTGATGGTCCGATGGCTCCCCAAGACCTTCTCCGCCAAAGGTCTCATCCATTCCGGAAGGAAGGTGTAATCCTTCTTCACCTTTCGCCATTCCGACCTCGGCTTGAGGTGGATGGTCGTCTCCATCATGCTCAATGGCGCGGGATCCGTCGACGTCTCCGCCCTTCCGGCCTTTCCGAAGACGGTGTCGACTTCAGGGAAGCCCTTGAGGATCTTATCCTGGATCGCAAGGAGCCTTCCCGCCTCCGTCACCGAGATCCCGGGGCTGGTGATCGGCATATAGAAGATCGTCCCTTCGTAAAGGGGAGGCATAAATTCGCTCCCGATTCTCAGGAGAAGGACGAAGCTGACCGGAAGGAGGAGGAAGTTGATCAGGAGGGCTGTCTTCTTGTACCTCAGGACGAGGTGGATGACGGGTTCGTAGAACCACCGAAAGAACCTGGAGACCGGGTTTTCGGCCTCGGGTTTGAGCCTTCTCCCCCTTAAAAAGAGGGTCATCAAGACGGGCACGAGGGTGATCGCCGAGATCGAAGAAGCGACCATGGCAAAGGTCTTCGTGAAGGCGAGGGGACGAAAGAGCCTCCCCTCTTGGGCCTCGAGCAGGAAGACCGGGATGAAGGAGATGATGATGATCATGAGAGAGAAGAAGATCCCCCGACCCACCTGCTGGCATGCCCGGATCAGGGTGAGGGAGCTATTCTTTCGATCCTCCTCCGTGCCTTCGGAGAGGTGGCGGTAGCCGTTTTCGACCATGACGATCGAGGCGTCGACCAGCACCCCGATGGAGAGGGCGATCCCCCCGAGGGACATGATGTTCGAACTGATCTTCAGGAGGTACATCGGGACGAAGGAGGCGATGACCGAAAGGGGGAGGGCGAAGATGGGCACAAGGGCGGAACGGAAATGGAGAAGAAAGACGATGATGACCAGGCTGACGACGGCGATCTCCGTGAGGAGGGTCTTCTGGAGATTCTCGATGGAGAGGCGGATCAGCTCGGAGCGGTCATAGGTGGGGACGATCCTCACCCCTTCGGGAAGGCCAGGGCTAAGCTCTTGGATCTTCTCCTTGACCCGATCGATCACCTTAAGGGCGTTCTCCCCAGAACGCATCACCACGATGCCTCCCACCACCTCTCCCTTTCCGTTTAGTTCGACGATGCCCCTGCGGATCTCAGGGCCGAGGCCGACGCGAGCGATATCCCTGAGAAGGACCGGCGTTCCCCTGCTTCCCCCGACCACGATCTTCTCGATGTCCTCGACCGACTGGATGTATCCCCGGCCCCTCACCATATACTCCCTTCCGCCCAATTCGAGAAGCCGTCCCTCCACATCCGAATTGGACATCCTCACCCGATCCATCACCTCACGGAGGGAGATGCCGTAGGCGGCCATCCGGATCGGATCGACCTGGATCTGATACTGTTTAACGAACCCTCCCACGCTGGCCACCTCGGCAACGCCTTCCACGCTGGCCAGGGCGTAGCGAAGGTACCAGTCCTGGAGGGTCCGGAGAGAGGCGAGGTCATGTTTTCCGCTCTCGTCTACAAGGGCGTAGGTAAAGACCCATCCCACTCCGCTCGCATCGGGTCCGAGGGAGGGGTTGGCGCCTTCCGGGAGTCTTCCCGTGATCTGCTGAAGGTATTCGAGGACCCTCGATCTTGCCCAATAGATATCCGTTCCGTCCTCGAAGATGGCATAGACATACGAGAAGCCGAAATCGGAGAACCCCCTTACCGTCCTCACCTTAGGGGCTGAGACCAAGGCAGAGACGATGGGATAGGTCACCTGATCCTCGACGAGGTCAGGGCTCCTCCCTTCCCAGGGCGTATAGACGATGACCTGGACGTCGGAGATATCCGGCACGGCGTCGAGAGGGATGTGCTTGAGGGCATAGACCCCTCCAAGGGTGACCAATAACACCACCGTAAAGACCAGAAACCGATTCTTTGCGCAGGCCTCTATCATCTTTTCGATCATATCGCCCTCCATCTCCCTCCCCTCCTCCAAAAAGAGAGGGAGAATGCGGACACGGTCGTAAATCCCATTTAATGCGCATGGCCCATTGCGCCGACCGCCTCTTTGAGCCTCGATTCGGAGTCGATGAGGAAGTTGGCGCTTGTCACGACGCGCTCTCCCACCTTCAATCCCCTGAGGACCTCGTAATAATGATCGACCTTCGCCCCGACTTTGACCTCCCTCGGCTCGAAATAGCCATCGCCCTTATCGACGATGACCATCTGCCTCATTCCGGTATCGATCACCGCGCCCTCCGGAACCACCAGCTTCCTGCCGAGGGGCACCTTGATTTCCACATGGGCAAACATCTCGGGCTTTAATCTTCCCTGGGGATTGGGAAATTCAAATCTCACCTTCGCCGTCCGCGTCTCCGGGTTTAAAGAGGGGTAGATATAGGTCACATGGCCGGTGAGGGTCTCCCCCGGAAGATAGGAGAGCTGGATCGTGGCCAGCTGCCCGGGTCGGATGAAAGGGAGGTCATATTCGTAGAGGTCGGCATAGAGCCAAACGGTAGAGAGGTCCGCCAGCTTGAAGAGGGACATGCCGGGCATCACGTTCATCCCCTTATAAGCCATCTTCTCCAAAACGAAGCCGCCATAAGGGGCATAAAGGGTGATCGTCTTCTTCGGTTGGCCGCTCTCTTCCAAGGCCTTGATCTGATCGTCACTCACATCCCAGAGTTTGAGCCTCCGTTTGGCCGAATCGGCAAGGGAATTTCCACTGGCCGCCACCTCCGGAAAGGAGCTCTTCATCAGATCCCCCTTCGCACGCAGGGCGATGAGATATTCCTCCTGAGCAGAGACCAGTTCGGGACTATAAAGGGTCAAGAGCGGTTCCCCCTGCCTGACGAACCTGCCGGTGAAATCGACATAAAGCTCCTCGATCCAGCCGCCGGTCTTGGACGAAATGGTCACCACTTTTCTCTCATCAAAATCCACCCTCCCGACCGTGCGGATCACCTTTTCAAGGGGCCTCATCTCCACGGTCCCCATTTTGATCCCTATCAACTGCTGACGCTCGGCCGTGATCTGGACGGTCCCGGGCGTCAACTCTTGCATCTTCCCCTCTTTCTGGATCGATTCCATGGTGAGTCCCTTGATGTCGAGATCCTCCACTCTCTTCTCATCCGGTTTGACCCCGGAAAGGTGCTCCTGATGGCTGACCGTCTCTTTCCCGCAACCCGTCAAAATTCCCATGAGAAAGAGCAGACAGATCGAAACGATCCTTTTCATTGGCGACTCCTTAAGGATTGAAACGCCTTCCAACCACCGCTTCGAGGTTGGAAATCGTTTTATGATATTCGGCTATGGCCTGATGATATTCCAACTCATACCGGTAGAGGGTCATCCTGCTATCGAGGAGGGTCATAAAATCGGCCTTCCCCACCCTGTAGGCGCTCAGGGCCGAAGCCACCTGGTGGCTCGCCTGAGGGAGGATACCGGTCTTGTAGAGTTCGATCTGCCTCTTGATCCTCTCCACCATCGAGGCCAGCTCCGCCACCAGGTATAGAATCTCATTCTTCATCGCCCGATACTGGGCCTCAAGACCCTGGAGATCGGCCTTTGCCTCGGCAACCTTCCGTTCCTGTTTGGACTTATAGAAAATAGGAAGATTCATTTCCACCATTCCCGTCAACATATCCCTCCGCTTTACCTCAGGCCCGTTGTCCCTTTGACCATAGGCAACCCTTAACGTGAGATCGGGAAAATACTCCCGCCGGGCCACTTCAAGGGCCTTTCCCTTGGATTCGATCATCTTCTTCATCCCCTTCAAGACCGGGTTCTCCTCCAAGGCCATTTTTTGAAGTTCCTCCAGAGGGAGGGTCAATTTCATAAAGGGGACCTCTTCTGGCCTCCCCATCGGATTTTCCATGGGACGATTCAAAAGGGCTCCCAGCCTTGCCTCGAGGGCTCGTCTCTTCTGGCCCAACAGGATCAGCTCATCGACCATCTTGGAAACTTCGATATGGGCTTTCAGGACGTCCTGCTGTATTCCTGTGCCGAGGCCGTATTGGGTTTCTGCGATCTTTGCGAAACTCTCCAAGACCTCTTTATTTTTCTTGGCGATCTCGATCGATTGGTAGACGAAGGTGAGCTCGAAAAAGGTGGTTTTTACCTCTTTGACGACCCGGTTTGTCTTCTCCTGGATCTCGTTGAAGACCGCCTCGGCCTCTCGCTCGGCCATCTCGGCCATCAGCCGCCTCTTTCCATAAAAAGGAAACGTCTGAGAGAGGGAGATCTCCTTCATCGTCATATCTTCATCTTTAAAACTGAAGTTCGTGGGTAGATTGGTTACCCCAAAAGAGAGCATCGGGTCAGGTAGGCTGCGAGCCTGGGGAATTCTCTCCTTATACACTTCCCATCTCTTCTTCGAGGCTATGATCTCTGGGTGGTTATGGAGAACCTCCTCGATCAACAAGTCCAATTTTAGCCCCCCGTTTTCTCCAAGGCCAGGAGGGGAGGATATAAAAAACTGTAGAAGGATTGAAGATATTAAAAATTTCTTTATGGATTTGATAGCCATGAGCCACTCCTTTTGCCGGAAGGTTCAAATCTTTAAAGGGGCCGCAAACATTTCGAATCTTATCTCTCTTAAAACCAAATCATCGGATGATATGTATTGATTACGACCCCATTCGTCTTATTATCAAACAGAAAAGCTCTTGGCCAAGAGGCTAAACCTTAGGGGGGTGAAGGCTTAGACTTGGGACCTAATCTTTTCGTTAGGTCTAAGGCCAAGAGCTTTTCTTTTAATTTCTATAAGTTACATCAAACCGGTATTTAGAAAATGGCTTTGTTAAATTCCCCGGTTTAATAAACACATGTTCTTGATTATTATTATAGGCAAATCTTATGCCATTCCTTCACCTCCCCGCTCTACTTTCAACCCATTTTGGAGGGTGAAAGAAAAAATAGGGCAGTTTATCCAATAACTTAAATACATTGGGTAGTTCAGCATATCCCAACAAAATAAGGTTCGAAGGGAGGGGGGTTATTCTTTCGGAAACCATGGGACAATGAAAGGCAAATCCACATCCCTTCTCCCATTTTTCCGCGTTTTCGGTCTCCGAGCACCTACTCAGGATTTCCGTTGGGAAGTATGAGAGAAGAAGACCGATGAGGATGAGGAGGTTAAGAATCTTTTTCATGCCGCCCCCTCCCCATTCAAGGAGGTGTTGAGATTCCACCCTTTGATCCCGGTCTTCACCTGACGAAGAACCTCTTCGTGTCTCGGGCAAAATTCATATGCTCCGTCCAACTGGGCATGGATCATCTCCTCTTGCCAATGACTATTAAAGAGGCGACAATCCGGATCGTCACAAAAAGGGTCCCCCTCAAGATTGTACATGAAGGCTTGAAGGACATATCCTTTAAGCACTTCTGTCATCCTCGGATCTCCGTGGTCTATAAATTTCCCTTTATATTCCTCTTTGAGCCATTCGATCGGGATTCCCTTTTGTTTCTTCACATAATACTCTCTCGGCCTTGCCGGCCCTGACACGATCCCCGGGATAGAGATCAGATGGGGAAACCCGTAAAGACTTATCCGAATATGGAAATGCCAATCGTCGGGGTCCCATGTAGCGATCAGTTGGTTCGTAAAGAGGATCGTACACTCCTCCTCGCTCAACCGGCCTTCGAAGACGAGATCGTGAATTAGTTGTTGATAAAGGGCCCCCTCATAAGGGATCCCGTAGAGCTGCCAACCTGGGTCTCTCATCCGATCCATCTCGTATTGGACTTCGACCTCAAAGACCGTTTTGGGCAAAGGCCTTTTGGGATTTTTGATTCTTATCCCGGCAAACTTCCTTGCCAAGATCTCGATCCGGTCCGGTGAAAGGGATTGATAAACATTGCCTCCCCCCAAAACCGGGATGCCCGTCTTTTCTTGGAGATACCCTTTTAAAGATTCTAAGTTTATCCCGCTGAGGTCGCCCTCGATATAAAATTGAATGTGGGAGGGCAGGGGATGAGCATCTCCTTCCTTGGGAATCCCTCTCATTGGCCCAGCTTTTTCAGGATGACCTCCGCCCCTTTTCGGCCTGAAAGCAACATGGCGCCGAAGGTCGGCCCCATTCTTGGAAGGCCGAAGGTGGTCGCCACTGCCATTCCCGTCACCACCAATCCTGGATAGGCCTCTCCCGTATGTTGTACCACGAGATCTTCGGAGGCCTCGACCCACATCGCACCGTATCCGGAGGTCTTGATCAGGCCCCTCTCCTCCAGTTTTTTGACGACGCAGGCATCGTGGCCTGTCGAATCGACGACTACTTTCGCCTCGAGCGCGATAGGGTCAACACAGGTTATTTCCCGGGGAAGCGCTTCAACCGGAGTCCAGTTGACCACCGCCCCCCGGACCCGGTTGCCTTCTTTGAGGACGACGTCATCGAATATGGTCATGTTGGCAAACTTCACCCCTGCATCACACGCCGAGGCGATCAGCTTGGAACAGGCATGGGGACCATCGGCGACATAGAGTCCCTCGGTCACTTTCTCGTAAGGGATTCCCAATTCCCCGAGGATCTTCTGACCCGGCTCCCGGACCGTCAGCTTGTTCATCAGATATCCCCCGATCCAGAACCCTCCGCCGATATAGTTGTTCCTCTCGACGATCAAGACCCTCAGGCCCTTCAAAGCCAGATCCCGTCCGGCCATCAATCCGCTGGGCCCCCCACCGATGATGAGACAATCGCTCTCCACATACTCGATGAACTGTTTGGCGAACCCCTCCACGATGGCTCGGGTCACTTCTTTTTCGCTCACGGGTGCAAAGATCTTTCCTTTCTCCTCGGACATGACCTATACCTCCTCGAGAGATCATCGGGCTGAAGGAGCATACTGGGGGTACTCCTTCGAAAGCCTGATCTTCTGTTTCTCGCAATCGATGCAATATTCCGGATACCGTGCGCCCCCATCGGGAAAGATCGTTACGATCAGACCCTCTCCGATCGCTTCGGCCAGTTTGAGGGAGGCCCAGAAGGCCGCTCCCGAGGAAGGTCCGACCCAGAGCCCCTCCTCCCGGGTGAGGCGCCTGGCCATTTCGAAGGCATCTTCCGTCTTCACGAAGAAGGTGCCATCCAGAAGGCTTTCGTCATAGATGCCCGGCTTGATCGCGGTTTCCATGTGCTTCAAGCCTTCGATCCCATGAAAACCACTGTCCGGCTGTACGCCATAGAGTTTGATGTTGGGGTTGAATTCCCTCAGTCTCCTTCCTGTCCCCATCAAGGTTCCGCCCGTCCCAACCCCAGCCACGAAGTGGGTCACCCTCCCGCCGGTCTGGTAGAAGATTTCGACCCCTGTGGTCTCGTAGTGAGCCTTCCAGTTCGAAGGATTGTTGTATTGATCGGCCTTAAAATAGCGATCCGGGTTGGCCTCGTAGATCTTTCTCGCTTCGATCAGGGCCCCATCCGACCCCAGGATGGGATCGGTATAGACCAACATCACCCCGTAAGACTCCAGCGCCTTCTTCCTCTCCTCGCTGATGTTTGCCGGGACGACCAGTTGAACCCTGTAGCCTTTGACCGCCCCGATCATGGCATAGGCAATCCCCGTATTGCCCGAAGTGGAGTCGAGGATGATCTTGTCCCGGGTCAATAGACCCGATCGCTCCCCATCCTCAATAATCTTATATCCGGCACGGTCCTTTACGGAGCCGCCCGGGTTGAGCCATTCGGCCTTGGCGTAGATCTCAACCTTTCGGAGGTGCCGCGCCAACTGACGGATCTGGATCAAGGGGGTGTTTCCGATCTGGGTGAGAAGGGAGTAACGGTCCTCTTTCCCCTCTCTTTGAACGGATTCCACCGCCTGTTTTAAAGGAAGGGCTTCCATGAGAGCCTCCCATAGTGACAGAAAAATTAAACGATCTCGATCTCCTCGGGATGAACCGTTTCTTCTTTAATTTTATAAGCCCTCACGAGGGGTGGATCCTCTTTCAGGGAAACGATCACCGTGGTCACTTCCGGATAGAAGGCCAGTTCGATGTCCGTTTTCGACGGATAGGGATCCGTATGGGTATGGGAATGGTAGATGGCCACCATCTCCAACCCATCCTTCTCCATTTCGTCGAAGACCTTCAACTGATCCAAAGGCGAAAGGGAGTACCGCGTTGGACTCTGTTCTTGGTTTCGCATTTCGAAGGCCCTCTCGACCCTTCCGTCCCGGCCGGCCAGAATCCCGCAACATTCGAGGGGGGCCTCCCTTTGGGCATGGGCGATCATCCTTTCGTAGATCGTCTTTGGAATCTTCAACACGTTCCGCTCTACTTTTTCGGAGGACCCACTTCGATGGGTTCTTCGCTCCGGCTCCATTCGATCCATGAACCGTCGTAGTTTCTCAACCTCTCCAGGGGGAAACCGATCAGATAGAGACTCACCAAACTGTGAGTCGAACGGACCCCGGAGTGTCAGTAAATATGGACCTCTTTGTCCGGGGTGACCCCGATATCGGCAAAGAGTTTCCGAATCTCCTCGGCCGGCCTCCAGAAGCCCTTGTAAGGCCCTTCCTTGACGAGCACCTCTCTCCACTCGATCCATTTCACGCCTGGGATCCGTCCGGGTTTGGCCGCACCCGTCAGCGCCTCCTCTCCGAGGTATTCCTTGCTCGCCCTCACATCGAGGACCACCTTTTTCGGGTCTTTTAAAGCCCCCCTTACCTCTGGCAAACCGCAGAGAAGGGGCTCGGTCGTGCTGGTCTTTCCCGGGAGTTTGAATGGAGCCGGGCTCGTCGAAGGGGGGACCATCTCGGTCGGATAACCCTTGGCCTTCCATCCCTCCACGCCCCCATCCAATAATTTCATCCGGGAGATCGGGAAACCATAGTAGGCCAAGATCCACCAGAGACGGGCCGCATCCGGTCCATCCGAATAGATCACCAAGGTGTGATGGTTGCTGACCCCGAGCCTAGCCATCAGCTCCTCGATCTGGCGTTGCGGGGCCATCATTCCCGGAAGGGGGTGGTCTTTGTCGGTGATATCGGGCCTCCAAATGTTCACGGCCCCAGGAATATGGCCTGCGAGATACTTTATTTTTTCTCTTACATCGATGATTCGAAGCTCAGGGACCCTCCGATCGATGAGGGCCTTCAATTCCTCGGGCTGAATGATCAGCTCGGGTCGTGCATAGCCACCGTTTGGGACGGCAAAGGCCGAGGATCCCAAGGGCCCCGTTCCAAAAAAGACAAGGGAAAAAAGGATGAAAGGTTTTCCGAAACGCTTTAATAAACACCTCCAATGAGCCATCTTCTTCCGTCCTTTCTCCCCCCATTTAAACCGTGGCCTGTGGATGGCCATCCAACCCACAGGCCTCCTGATAACTGGCGAGCTCTTTGATCACCGGCTTCTCGTTGCAAAGCGGGCAAGAGGGATTCTTCCTGACCGGAAATTGTTTGAACTCTACATCGAGGGCATTGTAAATGAGGAATTGACCGATCAGGGGTTTCCCTATACCGAGGATCAATTTGATCGCCTCCGTGGCCTGAAAAAGTCCAACCTGCCCGGGCACAACTCCCAGGACACCGGCCTCGTTTCAGCTGGGCACGAGCCCTGCCGGAGGAGGCTCGGGGAAAAGACAACGAAGGCAGGGGCCTCCCCGGTTGGGTGCGAAGACGCTCACCTGGCCCTCGAACTGGAAGACCCCTCCGAAAACGAAGGGTTTGCCGGAGAAGAAGGCGGCGTCGTTGACCAGGTATTTCGTGGGGAAGTTGTCCGAACCATCGACGATGATATCGTAGTCCTGAAAGATCCTCATCGCATTCTCGGCGGAGAGCCTTTCCTGATAGGTGATGACCTTGACATCGGGGTTGAGCCTGGCGATGGCCTCTTTCGCGGACTCGGTCTTGGGGCGGCCCACATCCGAGGTGCGATGAAGGATCTGCCGCTGAAGATTCGTCAGGTCGACCCGATCGTCGTCGATGATCCCCAATGTTCCCACTCCGGCCGCAGCCAGATAGATGGCGATCGGACAACCCAGACCTCCTGCTCCGATCAGGAGGACCTTGGCGTTCAGAAGCTTCAACTGCCCCTCCGCTCCCACCTCTTGCAATAGGATGTGGCGGCTATATCGGGAAAGCTGTAAGGAGGTCAACCCCGTATCGCTGGCCACGTCATATCCGGCCTTCTTCCACCCTTCGATCCCCTCCCTCATCGAGGCAACCCGCTTGTAGCCCATCTCTCTCAGCGTCTTGGCCGCCAGGAGGGAGCGGACACCTGCTGCACAATAAACCACCACCGGGGTTTCTTTGTCGGGCAAAAGGGCCTCCGCCTTTTCGGGGAGCTGGGCCCTCGGGATGAAGATCGAATCTTTGAGATACCCCAGGGCCAGCTCCTCCTTTTCCCGGACATCCAAGAGGGCCACCTTTTCCCCCCTCTTGAGCAGTTGGTGGACCTCCTGGATGGACAACTCGGACACGTCTTTGTACTTCTCCTTCAGGGCCTTCCGGAGGAGAGGCCCCGCCACTTTCCAGAAAAGATCTTTGATGGACTGGTTCATATTTTTTTCCTCCCACCGGTGACCCCGGACTCAGACCACGACATCCTTTTCGACGGGCTCAACCTTGACCCCAATTCCCTTTAAATATTCGAGGGCCTTTAAGTACTCTTCCTCCTCTCCGTCGATCTCCAGGGTGACCCAACCCACGTTCTCGGTGACGTTGGCACTCCGAATGTTCGTGACGATTTTGAAAAGATGGCCGATCTTGTAGATAACAGGCTCCTGGATCTTTTCGGGAGGAAAGGTGAGCGTGACCTTCCTTTTCAGGGTGGTCCCTCCCGCGATGGCCGGGATGATGGAGATCTGATCCCCGTCTTTGACAGGGGTCTCAAGGTTTTGGATGAAGCGGATATCCTCTTCGTTCACATAGATATTGATGAACCGCCTCAGCTCCCCTTGCTCATCCTTCAGCCTCTCTTTGAGGCCGGGATAGGTCTCAATGAGCCAATCGATCACCTCACCGACGGTCTTCCCGTCGGCGGAAAGAACGTCCTGTTCCCCGGTCAACCTCTTGAGTGGGGTGGGTATTCTCACACGGATGCTCATCTCTCCCTCCTCTTTAAATCGAAACCTGAATCGGGTTCTCTCGCCCCTTTTTCTGCTGGGGTTCCACGATCTTCTCAAATTCGGAAAACTTGGCCGATATGACGACAGGGCGACCTACCCTGTCCTGGATCGCCTCCTGGGTCTTTAACCCATTTCCGGTGATGGAAATGAGGATCGACTCGTCTTTTGGGATGACCCCCTTTTCGATCAACTTCTTCGTGACCCCCACCGTCACGCCTCCTGCGGTTTCGGTAAAGATCCCCTCGGTGCGTGCCAACAGTTTCATGGCCTCCACGATCTCTTCATCGGTGACGTCTTCGGCCATCCCGCCCGATTCCCGGATGGTCTTCAGGGCGTAGTAGCCATCTGCGGGGTTCCCGATGGCGAGGGATTTGGCGATGGTTCTTGGCCTCTGAGGCCTGATCCAATCGATTCCCTCCTTGAAGGCGGCGACGATCGGATTCGACCCGGCTGCCTGAGCCCCATAGATTTTGCACTGAACGGAATCGATCAGGCCGAGCGTGGCCAATTCATTGAAACCTTTCCAGATCTTCGTGATAAGGGATCCGCCCGCCATCGGCACGACGATATGCTTCGGGGTCTTCCAGCCCAACTGTTCCGCAATTTCGTATCCGTAGGTCTTCGACCCCTCGGCATAGAAAGGCCGCAAATTGATATTGACGAATGCCCATCTGTAATTTTCGCCGATCTCGCTACAAAGCCGGTTCACCTCGTCATAACTCCCTGTGATTCCGATGAGGTTTGTCCCGTAGACCAAAGTGCCGAGAATCTTTCCCTGTTCAAGGTCATGGGGGACGAAGATGTAACTGGTCAGCCCCCCCTCCGCGGCAAGGGCGGCTACGGAGTTGGCAAGATTCCCGGTCGAGGCGCACGAAACCACCTCAAAACCGAATTCCTTGGCCTTGGAGATGGCCACCGCAACGACCCGGTCTTTGAAGGAAAGGGTGGGATGATTGACCGCATCGTTCTTCAAATATAGCTCCTTTACCCCGAGGACCTCTGCCAGCCTCTCCGCCCTTTTTAAAGGGGTGAAGCCAACCTCGAGTCCAACGGAGGGTTCCGAATTTAAAGGAAGGAGCTCTCTGTAACGCCACATCGTCTTGGGTCTGGATTCGATCATCTTTCTGTCGAGGTTTCTTTTTATACTTTCATAGTCGTATTCGACCTCCAGGGGACCGAAGCAGAATTCGCATACGTGAACCGGGGCCAACGGAACCTCCCTTTTACACTCCCTACATCTCAATCCTTTGACGTATCCCATATTGTCCACCTTATTAATAAAAATTTTTCTATGAGTTTGTTTATTATTTTTATCGGGTTTTTTTATAAAAATTTGGGGATCCAGGCATACCACCCCGGATCCCCTTTTACATTATCATTGAAAAATTGATACCTTTCCTTCTTCTTGACGGCATGTTACCCCCTCTTTGAAAATGAGGTTAATATAGTTTATAAATTTTGTCAAGATATATTGGAAAAAAATTTTTAAATGTAATACATGACATTTCGGGATTGCTCCTTCTTCAATCCCATCTCCTTGGCTTTTGTACAGAGGTCCTGAATGGTAATTGAATCGAAATACTCCTTCAATCGATCGCCCGCCCCTTTCCATATGATCTCAGTGATGCACTCCCCAGATCTCTTGCAGGGCCTGCTCGAATCCTCAGGATCGACACAGGCGACCGGGTTTATCTCCCCTTCGGTGATTCGGATGATATCCCCGATCGTGATCTCCTCAGGCTTTTTCTTTAAAAAATAGCCTCCGGATGGCCCTCTTTTGCTGCTAATGATCCCCCCTTTTTTCAGCTTCTGGAAGATCTGCTCAATATATCTCGGAGAGATCCCCTCCCTCCTCGAAATGTCCTTGACCTGCGTCTCTAACCCGTCAGAATGATAGGCAATATCGAATATCGCCCTCACTCCATAACGGCTCTTAGTCGATAGCCTCATATTTACACCTTTTTTTGCGTGATTCTAATATAACTTTGTTTATAATATTTGTCAAGATATCCTTGAAAATTTTTAGATGGGGATCAGGCCGGACCTGATCAGCCGCTCGTAATCTTCGAGACGATCCACGTCCCATTTTACAGAAAGCCCCTTCCAAACCCACCCCAACCTGCTTAACCTCTTTTCTGTCTCTTCAAAGACCCTCTCGGATCCCCAATTTATGCCTTCAAAAAGAGCGGGGCTAAACCTGCTCAGCCCGATCAAGACGTATCCCCCATCTTCTGCCGGGCTGAGAACCGCGGAGGCACCCGTTGCCAATAACCGGGCAGCCTCCTTCAAATCCTCCTTGACCAAGGAAGGACAATCTGACNCGATCAGAATGGCCGTGGACCAACTCGTGAAGGTCTCGCGAAATGCGTGGGCCATCCTCTCCCCCAAGTCTCCCCCAACCTGTTGAAAAAGGTGGATGCCAAACCTCTTTTGACACTGATAGAAGAAAGGATGGTCTGTCGTAGGGGTACACCAAAGATCGACGGGTCCCACCTCCGATTCGACAGCCATCTCCAGGGTTTTTATGAGGAGTTTTTCATAAAGCTCGGTTGCGGATTTGACGCCTATAGAGGGGATGAGCCGTGTCTTGACCGACCCTGGGATGGGCGCTTTCGCAAAAACCATCACCTTGCACTTGGTTTGGCATCGGACCATGAGGACCCTCTCAGATCCGGGTAATAGAACCTCACGAGGCGATCGGGGTCCACTCCTAAAAAATAGGCCAACCTGAGGGACCACATCAGGAGGACCGTTCGGAGGTATCCCTTCTCCTCCCATCGCCGGCTCGAGGTGATCACCTTTGTCCTGAGGCAGATGGGCCTGCTCCATTTCTTCAACCTCTTGCTCAGGGCAATGTCCTCCATCAAGTCGATCTCCGGATAGCCTCCGATCGATTCGAAGACCTCCCGCTTCACGAAGATGGCCTGATCGCCGGTGGCAATGCCCGAAAGGCGGGAGCGCCAGTTGATGAGGCGTTCAATGATTCGAAGGACCGGATGGTCACCCGAAAGCCTGAGATCGAAGCGGCCCCAGGGCTTTCCACTCCTCGAAATCGCCTCTTGGATCACACGGTCCGCCCCATCGGGGAGGAGGGTGTCGGCGTGGAGGAAGAGGAGCACCTCTCCGTTGGCCCGTCTTGCTCCTTCGTTCATCTGCCTGCTCCGTCCTCGCCTCGCCACCTCCACCCTGTCGGCCAAAGGAGCGGCGATCTCGGGAGTTCTGTCCTCGCTCCCGCCATCTACGACGATCACCTCGTGGCCAGCTTGGCGGAGGGGTTGGAGGGCCCCGAGCGATTCGGCGACCCCCTTGGCTTCGTTGTAGACAGGGACGATGACAGAAAGCTTCACCTCAGGCTTCCCGTGCAACTGCTCCCCTGGCCTGCGGTACAACCGAAGCAATGTTCTCCGAACCGAATGGGGAGGCCACGGAGGTCCGAATCCTTCAGGTCGGAGAGATGGACCCTCTCCTTTCCCTCCCACTGGATCGGTAGACCCAGGGCCTGGTTGAAATCGCAATCGTACACATACCCTTGATAATCTACGCTGATCAAGCTTCGGCACATCACGGAGGCGAGGTTCTCTTGGCAGTGGCTTCTCCGAAGGAGGTCCAGATAATCTGACCGTACCCCTTTCGCTGTGAGCAGGCCGTTGAAGCGGCGGATGGGCATGTTGGCCAGGGCGTAGAGGCGGTTGAAGACGATCCCGTAACGGTCCCACAACGCCTTACGGTATTCCTGTTCAAGGAGGGTCTGGGAAGGAGGGAGGAAGGGACCTAAAGGGTTGTAGACCAGATTCAGGGCCAATCCCGATCCCTCCTTGCCATACCCCAGATGATTGAGCCTCTTCAGGGCCCGGAGGCTTTTCTGGAAGGTCCCTTTCCCACGCTGATGGTCCACGTTCTCCTCCAGATAGCAGGGGAGAGAGGCAATGATTTCGACGCCTTGCTCGGCCAGAAAGAACTCCAATCCTTCGGCCTCCGGTTCTTCAAGGACGGTGAGGTTACAGCGGTCGATGACGTGGACGCCCAAGGCCCGAGCCGAACGGATTAGGTGACGGAAATGGGAATGGAGTTCTGGCGCTCCGCCCGTGAGATCCAGGGTTTTGACCCGGGAGGTGAGGAGAAAATCGAGCACCTGATCGACGGTGGTTCGATCCATCATCTCCGTCCTCTCCGGCCCGGCATCGTGGTGACAGTGAAGGCATCTCTGATTGCATCGGTAGCCCAGGTTGACCTGCAGGACATCGAGATCGGTTCGGTAGAGAGAAGGAAAATCAACCATCGGTTGCTCCATTCTTCATCGCCTTGAGGGGTCGATATCTTTTGACCAATACGGGAAAAAGCGCGAAGAGGCCCAGGAGGAGGAAGGCGCTCAGGGTTTTGAAGGAGAGGAGCTGGTCGGGAGAGTCGATCTGGCCGAGCGATCGGCCTAAGTTGGTGAAGACGAAGGCCCCGGGGAGGATGCCTATGGCCGTGGCCAGCACATAGGTCTGGATTTTGATGGGCGTGAAGGCCGTGGCGAGATTGACGAGCCAGAAGGGAAATAAAGGGACGAGTCGCATAAAGAGGAGGTAATGGAAGTCGTTCTGATGGAACTCAGAGACCATTCGTTGGAGTCTCCTCCCCATCCTCCTCTGAACGAAGTCGGCCAGGACATAGCGGGCCGCCAAAAAGACGAGGGTGGCCCCCAGGGTCGCGGAAACGAGGATGATCGCCACTCCGACCCAAAGGCCGAAGAGAAACCCGATCGCAAGCGAGAGGGGCGTAGCGACGGGGAGGCTCAAGGCGGTCGAAACCGTGTAAAGGGTCAGGGCGCCAAGGAGCAAGGGCCAGTAATGGTGTTGGGTGTAGAAAAGGAGCCTATCCCGGTTGGCCTTGATCGTGGAGAAGTTCAAATACCGGTCGCCTCCCAACAGGAAGAAGGCCAAAAAACCACCTGCGAAGAGTGAAAGGACGATCCATTTTTTCCATGGAATGGGTGGTTTCATGCCCCCTGCCCATCGACCAGCCGGCCATCCCGGAGCCGGATCGTCCTCGAGCAATAAGCCGCATTCTCGGGGTTGTGCGTGACCATGACGATCGTCTGCCCCTCTCCATTGAGGCCCTTGAAGATCTCCATGACTTCTTTCCCGGTTCTCGAATCGAGGTTGCCCGTCGGCTCATCCGCCAGGAGAATGGGTGGAGAGTTGACCAGCGCCCGGGCAATGGCCACCCGCTCTTGCTCCCCTCCCGAAAGCTGATCCGGAAGCCTCTTCTCTTTTCCTTTCAACCCCATTCGGATTAAGATCGCCTCCGCCATCTTCTCCTGCTCACGATGGGGCCTCCCGGTGATGGACAGAGGGAGCATCACATTCTCGATCACATTGAGATAAGGGATTAATTGAAAGGATTGAAAGACGAAGCCCACATACTCCCTCCGGAAATCGGCAAGGCCCTCTTGGGAGAGCCGATGGAGATGAATCCCATCGACCACGACCTCTCCCGTTGTGGGGTGGTTGAGGCCTCCCAGGATCGTCAGCAAGGTCGATTTCCCAGAGCCCGAAGGACCCATCACGGCGACGAACTCCCCCTTTTCGATTCGGAGATGAATGTCCTGAAGGGCGTGAACCTTCTCGGCTCCGCTCTCGTAACGTTTGGAAAGACCTCGGACCTCGATCAGGCTCACCTCGCCAATCTCCCTTGGGACCCTTAAAGCGCCCTCAGGGCTTCTGTGGGATCCATCTTTGAGGCCTTGAGGGCGGGGTAAAGGCTTGAAAGGACGCCGATGAGTCCGGAAAACGAGATGGCCCCGGTGAGCAGGACGGGGTTAAAGGCCCCACCGATCTCCTTCAGACCGAGGACGGAGGGACCGACGGCCCGAGAGATCCCGGACCCTATGAGGTAACCGATCGCGCCGGAGATCATTCCGACGAGGAGGGCCTCGAAGAAGATCATCCGAATGATATGGGACTTTCGAAAGCCGATCGCCCGAAAGATTCCGATCTCCCTTCTCCGCTCGTTGACCGAGGCCATCATATTCGTAAAGACGATCAACGCACCGATGAGAAGGACGAGGAAGGAGAGGCCCACGGAGAATTTTTTGAAATGATCGAGGGTCTCCATCTTCGTCTGCAGAGTCTGTTTGATCGCCATCACTTTGGCATGGGGCAATTGCTTCGATATCTGATTCACGATCTCCTCGATCGGGCAGGTGTTGCAAAGGGCGGAGACTTCGATCAGGCTGAGGCCCTCGGGCTGATTCAGGACCTCTTGGACCAAACGGAGAGGTCCGTAGATGAAAAAGTCGTCCTTAGAGCCGGTCTCCTCAAGGATTCCCGAAACCCTCAGCTTCCGCTGGTGGAGGGCCAATTCATCGCCGGGAGATTTGAAAAGTCTAACGGCCACTTCGCTTCCGAGCAGGACTTCCCCGTCCTGTTTGGGCAGTTCCCCCCTCACCTTCCACCACCTTTTGATTCGTCGTTCCTCCAGGAAATCGACGCCCATCAGAGGGAATCTTCTCCCTTCCATTTCAACATGGCCCGCCAGTTTCGGAGAGACCGCCAAGAGGCTCTCCCTCTCCTTGATCCCCCAGATCTGCGGAACATCGGAATTCTTCAGAGGATGGACGTCCACGGCCAACCCTCCGATGACCATCCCTCCGTAGGAGAGGGAGAGGTCCTCCGACCTGGGGAGGATGAGGATATTGGCCCCGAATTCATCCAGTTTTCGTGCGATATCGCCCTCCATCAACCGGGTCACCGAGATCAGGGTGACCACGGTCGTCACCCCGATGGACAAACCGAGGATCAGGAAGAAGACCCTCGCCTTTCGCCTTCTGAGATTGTTGATAGCAATGTCCCTGAGCCTCATCCCCTCAGACCCTTGGTCTCCATTCCAAAATGGCCTTCTCCTCGATCACGATCCAATCCCCTTCCAGGGAACTTGGAATGATCTCCGGTGGATATTCCATACATCCCCCACGGATCCCCCTGTGGGTCCCGATCTCCCACTCCGTATCACAGGCATTGCAGACGAGCTTCTGGTCCTGGATCCGAAAGCGCGTCGATCGGCAGGGCTCGCACAGGCTGATCCCGGTCACCACCCGGCCCGCCATCGTCAGATAAGCATAGAGGGGGACCCTCAGCCCATTTCCCTCATATTCGAACCAGACCATCTTCTTCTCCTTCAACGTCTGGAGGGGAAGGAGAATCTTTCCATTTTCCACTTTCACTTGAACCTCTGCCATCCGGATCGTCTGGCCGCGATAGTCAAGCTTCTCGGTTACCCTGGGTTGAGAAGGACCGGGGTCGCGTCTCCCCGATAAAATGCCGTAAGCCACCCCCGTAAGAAGGAGGGCGGCCCCGAGCAGGAGGAGATAGGTCCATGCCGGTCTTCTCCTCTTTTTTCCCAGGACCTTCTCCCTTTTCTCTTGAAAGATAGATTCGTTCTCCATCCCTTTCCCTTCCTTCCTCCCCCCTATCGTCGGTGAAGATCATTCGGAAATCATCAGCCTCTGAATCTCATCTCCTCCAAGGGGTGAGACAGAGAGTTGACCTCTCTCTTCACCCTTCACTCTCCAAAATTGGACCTCACCCCTTTCCAAATCCCTTCCCTTGCTGTATCGAAGGGTAATGGCAGCCGCAAGCTCGATCTCCCTTCTTTCCGGCCCCCCCCTCAGCAACGAGAGCGGCCCTGGGAACCTTACGGTCTTCAACAGGAGATCCCCCGGCAGGGAAAAGGTCTGGACCTTCTGATTCTCCTCTTCGTTCCGTCCGACCACCAGCTTCACCTTCGGGGAGAGCCGAAAATGCCTTCCGAATTTGAGCAGGTGGACATCGTTGAGGGTGAAATCAGGATCGCAGGCCATCAGGTCCCTCAGCCGTTTGGAGAAGATCGGGTCGGTCAGAAGACAACCCCCTGCGGGACAGGGATAATCCTTGATCCGATACTGATCGGCCAATTGGATTTGTGGCTTCCTGGAACGGCCCTGGATACTCAACAGCTTCTGCCGATCAACCCATCCCTCCCTCTCCGGAATCGTGACGGGCAAGAATTGGGCCGAGAGGGGACGGAGGATCAGCCCTTCCAGGCCCGCTTCTTTTTCGATTAAACGCATGGCCTCCCTTCGCTGAGACATGGGCCTCTGGCCGAGGACCTCGCCGGTGACAATGAAAGAGGCCCCCGCCTCGGCCATGTAGGCCTTCGCCTTCTTCAACATGAAGATGCGACAATCGATGCACGGGTTCATGTTGCTTCCGTATCCGTGCTTGGGATGCCGGACGACCTCTAAATACTCTTCGGAGACGTTAAAGACCTTCAACGGAATACCCAAGGTCTCGACCGCCTTCTGGGAGGCCAGGCAGGTGGCCCCCCTGTTCGTGCAGGTGCAGAACACGGTCATAAAGTTGAGGGCCTCCAGCTCGATCCCTTGATCCAAAACGATCCTGGCGGCAAGGGTGCTGTCGAGCCCTCCGGAAAGGAGGGCGATCGCCTTCATTTCAATACCTCGTTCATCGAACCTGAACGAAACCCCTGCAAGTCGAGGGTCACATAACGATACCCGAGCCCTTTGAGCCGTTCGACCACTCGATCCCTGAAGGTCTCGTCCAAAAAGTTTCCGATCTCCTCTCTGTAGACTTCGATTCTTGCAAGATCTCCGTAATGTCGGACCCGCACCTGTCTGAAGCCCAGACCGATCAGGAACTCCTCTGCCTCGCCGACCCTCCTTAGGCCCTCTTCGGTGATCCGCTCGCCATACGGAAATCGTGAGGCCAGGCAGGCAAAGGAGGGCTTCTCCCAGGTCGGCAAACCGAGTTGTTTGGAGGCCTCCCTCACTTCCGATTTTGTGAAGGAGGCCTCGAGGAGAGGGCTTCTTATATTCAATTCCCTGAGGGCCCTCTTGCCAGGCCGGTGGTCGGCTTCGTCATCGAGCGTCGAACCTTCGACGATGTGACGGATCTCAAAATTTGCGGCCACCTTTTTCACCTCTTCGAAAAGTCCCTTTTTACAAAGATAACAACGATCGACCGGATTTTCCACGAACCCCTCGATCTCCAACTCATTCGATTCAATGAGGAGATGCATCACGCCCATCTCTTTGGCAAGCGCCTCCGCGGCCCGTCGCTCCCTCTCCGGATAGAGCGGGGAAAGGGCGGTGATCGCAAGGACATTCTCCTTTCCCAGGACATCCCTTGCCATCCTGAGGAGAAAGGTGCTGTCCACTCCCCCGGAAAAGGCCACGGCCACCCTTCCCAAGGAACGCATCCGCTCGGCCAACTTCTCCAGTTTTCCCTTAAGCTCCGTTCCCATCCCCCTAAACCCCTAACTTCGAACCTCCTCGATCCATCCTCCCCCCAGCACATAGTCCCCTTCATAAAAGACTGCGGCCTGGCCCGGGGTGATGGCCTTTTGGGGCCTGCTGAATTTCACCTCTGCCGAATCTCTGTTTCGGAGGCGGACCGTGGCCTCCCCCCCTGGGTGATTGTATCGGATCTTGACCTGACAGCGGACCGTAGAGGCCATCTCTTCCGACCGGATCCAGTTGATGGAGCCCGTTAGAAAGGCGTCGTTGAACACCTCCTCTTCCTCTCCAACGATCAGGGCGTTCCTCTCCCGGTCGATCCCTATGACATAGAGGGGTCTCCCTTTGGCCAAACCGAGGCCTCTTCTCTGACCGATCGTATAGAAGGCGATCCCCTTGTGCGTCCCCAAAACCTCTCCCTTGCGATTGAGGATCGGCCCTGGGCCGGCCGCCTCCTTCAGCCTCTCCTTCAAAAAGGGATGGTAGGTGGTGTCTCGGATGAAGCAGACCTCCTGACTTTCCGGTTTGTCATGGACCCGGAGCCCTGCTTCGAAGGCCATCCTCCTCACCTCCTCCTTCCGAAACGATCCGAGCGGAAAGAGGATATGGCGCAACTGCTCCTGCTTGAGACCGAAGAGGACGTAAGACTGATCCTTCTTTTGGTCCACCCCCCGTTTCAGGAGGTGGCGCCCCTCCTTCTCGTCGAATTCCAACCTTGCATAATGGCCCGTGGCGAGATAGTCGGCCCCCATCTCCAGGCCTTTTTCCAACAAGGCCCCGAACTTCAACCTCTCGTTGCAGAGGATACAGGGATTGGGGGTCCTCCCCTCCTGGTACTCCCGGCAGAAGTAGTCGACAATCTCCTTCTCGAACTCCTCCCTCAACGGGATGACGTAAAAGGGGAACCCCAACTGAAGGGCGACCCTCCTCGCATCCTCGATATCGGAAAGGCCACAACACCTGGAGGGGCCCGTCTCCCTTGTTTCGAGCGAGCCGATACACATCGTGGCCCCGATCACTTCATATCCCTGCTGTTTGAGAAGCCATGCCGCGGTGCTCGAATCGACCCCCCCGCTCATGGCCACCAGAACTCTCCTCTTCAAAACAGGATCTCCATCGCCTGATAAGGGCAGACCGGGATGCAGAGTTCGCAGGCAATGCACTTATCCCGGTTGAAGAAGACCTCCATCGTCTCCCGGTTCACGTCCAAGGCCTTCGGAGGACAGATCGAGACGCAGGCCGTGCAGTGGGTGCAGCGATCCCCGTACCACCGGACATCCTGGGCCAGCGGTTGTACCTCGACGCCGATCTCCTTCACATAAGCAAGGCCCGCCTCTATGGAGGAGCGCTTGCCCTCCATCTCGAGGACGAGGCGGCCCTCTTCCTTCGGAGTGATCCTGGCCCTCAGGATGTTCACCGTGAGGTCGTACTCCTTGACCAGTTTTGAGATGACCGGCTGGTCGACTAAATTGGGCGGATAATTGAAGACGACTCGTTTCTTCTGCATCGCACTCCCCTTTCCCAGGATGAACCCCCCGTCCTCTTTGGCTTCCTCCCGCTCATCTCCTCTTGATCGGTCTCTCTTTAAAAGGTTTGAAGACGATCCCGGAATCCACCGAAGGGAGAAGCTCCACCGGTTGGGTCAAAAAGAACTTGCCCGAGGCGATCCACTCCTTCAGGATCCGGGCGATCTCCCTTGCCTTGAGATAGCTCGATAGTCCCGAGGTGGGGACTTCCTTCCCTTGAACCACGATCTTTCCGCTCTTCAACTGTTTATAGTTGACCTCGCCCAGACTGCCGGGGATCATCTGAGGATAGGCCTCGCTATAATCGACCACCGGAGCCCAGATCTCCTCGTCCTTCACCAGGGTATAACTTAAGATCTCCTCGTCGAGGATAGGGATGGGAATGCCGAGGCCCACGGTGAGCGTCACCCCGTATCCGGTAAAGGAGGTTCCCCTGAGCCATCTCGGACTCATCATCTTCAGATCCCCTTTGACAGATAGGGTGCCGGCGGCCATCCTGGGAACCCCTTTCTCTGTTCTGGGGACATTGGGATTGTGCTGGGTTCCGCTCCCTACCACATACCCGATGCCTCCTCCCAAGAAGATCCGGGTGCCGATCCCGATCGTCCGGTAGTACGGATCGTTGAGGAGAGGACTCAGCTGACCCGCGCTGCAGTAATTGGCGTTTCCCAGTTTGGGCTGAAGCACCCCCATATAAGTGTAGATCACCCGGTCGGAGAGGTTGACGGCCACATTGTAATTCTGATAGGCATTCCTCATGTTGAAGAGAACGGCTTCATTCATATCCTTCAGGGAGACATAGGTCTCCAGGGTCTTCCTGGGATAGCAGTCCGTGCCGTAAGCGGTCGCGGTCAACCGAACATCCTTTCCCGCCACCAGTTCTTCGATGACGTGGCCTCCCCCATACGAAAATTTACCCGGATAGATCCTGTTCCTCGGATCATCATCGGGCATGGCCGTCGCGCCCAAATAGAAGTCGACCGCGGCCAGACCGGTATAGACCGGCACGTCGTTCAGATAGGTCTTCCCTCCGCCCAATTTGATCCTCGGCTTCGTATGGCCCAAATTGAAATAGGCGCCGGAGGAGCACATCGGGCCGAAGGTTCCCGTGGTCACGACGTCCACCTCCTGGGCCGCCCGCTTCACCCCTTTTTCGGCGGCATAGTCGATGATCTCCTCCGCGGTCAAGACGACCACCTTCCCCTTCCGAATCTTTTCGTTGATCTCTTCGATGTCCTTCGCCATAACCCTCCTCCGGTCGGTCTATTTTCGGCCGACGAACCCCCTGGTGCTGAGATATCTCTCCCCGGTATCCGGCAGGATGACCACGACCCTCTTCCCTCGAGATTCGGGCCTTCGGGCCACCTCGATGGCCGCCCATGCGGCCGCCCCCGAAGAGATCCCGGCCAACACCCCTTCCTCCCTGGCCAGCCGTTTCGCGAAATCGATGGCCTGTTCGTCCGATACACGGATGACCTCGTCGATGAGATCGACCCTCAAGACCTCCGGGATGAACCCGGCTCCAATTCCCTGGATCTTATGCAATCCCGGTTTGCCTCCCGAAAGCACGGGAGAACTCTCCGGCTCAACCGCGATCGCTTTCAATTCGGGGTTCTTCCCTTTCAGGACCTCGGCCACTCCGGTGATCGTTCCCCCTGTTCCCACACCGGCCACGAAGATATCGATTCTCCCCTCCGTATCCTCCCAGATCTCCTGGGCCGTCGTCCTACGGTGGATCTCCGGATTGGCGGGATTCTTGAATTGTTGGAGGATGAGATATCGGGGGTCCTTCTTCGCCATCTCTTCCGCCATCCTCACCGCCCCGGCCATGCCTTCGTTACCCGGAGTCAGGATTACCTCGGCCCCAAACAACCTGAGAAGATGGACCCGTTCTTCCGACATCGTTTCGGGCATGGTCAAGATCAACGGATATCCTTTCGAGGCACAGACGAAGGCCAGGGCGATACCGGTATTTCCGCTGGTCGGTTCGATGAGGATCGTATCCTTCTGGATCAACCCCGCCCTTTCGGCCGCCTCGATCATCGATATGCCGATGCGGTCCTTTACGCTCCCACAGGGATTGAAGGACTCCAATTTGGCCACCACCTCGGCCTCGCACCCCTCGGCGATCCTCTTGAGCCTCAATAAGGGGGTACGGCCTACCAATTCGGAAATGGAATCGGCTATTTTTGCCATCCTCCCCAAAGCTCCCTTAAATTCGATTTCCTTTTTCCCCCTCGGAAAAGACTCATATCTGGTACATGGGAGGAGACTTCTCCTCTCTCTCCTTTCTCCTCCTGAGCATCTCCTCAAAGGTGATCGCGCTGAAGACCTTTTCGAGGGCCTCCGATGCCTCTTTCCAGATGTCCCGGGTGATGCAGGTGGAAGATTTCGGACAGCTGTCCGGGTCCTTGATGCACTCCACCAGATCGACCGGTCCGTCGAGCACCTTCACCACATCGTTGAGGCTGATCTCCGAAGGGGGCTTTGCAAGCGAATAGCCTCCCTTTGCCCCGCGGATCGCCTTAAGAAGCCCGGCCGATTTGAGCGGGATGATCACCTGCTCCAGATATTTAAGGGAGATGTTCTCTTTTTTTGCGATCTCCTTAAGATCGACCGGCCCCTTTCCGTAATGGGAGGCAAGCTCGAGGATAGCTCTCGTTCCATATCGAATTTTAGTTGATATTCTCATAAGTTAAAAAACTATACTTTTTCTATAGGAATTTTCAAATTCTTAACTCAGAAGTGGCGGCTTGTCAAGAAAGAGGGGCAGGGGCGATGGGAAAAGAGAGGATTAAGCCTCCGACCGTTTGATGAGCGTCAATCTTAAAACCTTTTTGGTCTCTGGGGACACCTTGAACCGTTCATCGATGCGGTGGCCCCCAACCCAGGCAATCGCATGATCGCCTGTGATGAGCAAGGGAATCGCCTGCCGATCGATCCTCGGAACTTTATGGTCGATGAAGAATTCTTTCAACTTCTGGCTTCCCTTCGCTCCGAGGGGTTGAAATCGGTCTCCCGGCCAGAGGTTTCGCACCCGAAGGGGAAGTCGGATTCGGTCAAAATCGAGCAAGGCCACGTTCCCATTGGGATGGGTCGCGATCGGTTCAGCCTTCGGCCAAGGCAGGACCTCGGCCGAGATCTCGGTCGCAATCTCTTGGATATAGGTGGTTCCTGGAACGGAGAGCTCCGTTTCGAAAGGGGGGATGGGATGGGGAAGGCCTCTTTTCAATTCGATGAGGTCATATCGTCTCTCAAAAAGGAGGCCTCCGGAAAGTTGGAGGGAGAAACTGGGCCGAGACATTTTAAGCCGTCCGAGAAGGAGGCCCACCTCAGACCAATCCTCTTCGACCCCATCCCCTTCTTCCCGAACCCGCTCGACGGCCTGCTTTAGGACCCTCCACTGGAGGGCGGGGTGAAGGGATCGAAAATCGGAAAACCTGAAACAGGCCCTCCCCTCTTCTGTCCGGACGATCTGCCGAAAGACCCTTTCGGACTCTCCCTCGATAAAACGGTCTTCTTCGCCTAAGTGGTGAATCGTTTTAAGAATGGCCTTTTTGAAATGGAGGAGATCCCCTCTGGCCAAAAGAGGGATGAGCCTCAAACGGATCCAATTCCGCAGATAATCCTCTTTGAGATTGGATGAATCCGTCAGGTAAGGGATCCGCATCTCCCCGGCATACGCTTCGATCTCCCATTTCCAGATTTCCAAAAGGGGCCGGATCACCCCCTTTTCCCTGAGCGGAAGCATCCCTTTGAGCCCTGTGAGCCCCGAGCCTCTCATCAGCCGTAAAAGAAAGGTCTCCACCTGGTCGTCGGCCTGGTGGCCCAGGGCAATCTTTCCGCCGCCATACTTCTTCAAGAGTTCGCTGAAGAACCGGAATCGAAGCCTTCGGGCTGCTTCCTGGAGGGAGACCTTATGGAGGGTTCGAAAGGTTTTTACATCGAAGGTCTCGTATTCGAAAGGGAGATGGAGCCTTCTGGCCACCTCCTGAACAAGCTCGGCCTCCCTTGGGGATTCATCTGGCCTCAATCCATGGTTGATATGGGCAACGATCAGGGATAAAGAGAGCTCTTCTCGAAGATCATTCAGGAGATGGAGGAGGACCATCGAGTCAACGCCAGCCGATACACCCACGATCAATCGATCGCCTTTTTCGATCAAACGATAGCGATCGATCGTCCTCCTGAACTTTCGCGCAACCTCCGGCGATTTCACATCCTCTTCTCTCCTAAAGGACCAACCCGGATCTCCACTTCGGTGGTGCCGTGCCACTTTTCGGTAATCTTGATCATGCAGGTCTTTTCCGGCTTCGAGAAATTGAGGATCGACTCCTTGCCCTTGAAGCTATTGACCAGCTTCCAGTTGTCCCTCTCCATGTAATAATTGAAAAAATCGATCAGCGAATCGGTATCGATTCTCCACTTTGTGAAGATCAGAATGCCTGCCTTGAACCGAGGCGTCTCGTAGACAAAGGACCTTTTGGGTTGATAATTCAGCTCGGTCGGGACCCGGACATCCTCGAAATGGTAGTAGCGGCCAACCGTCTCCTTCGGCCGGACCGACTCGTCCTTCCTCTCCCTCGCTGTCGTGCCACAACCGGCCCAAACCAGACTGAGGCCGATTAGAAGAGTGATAAAGAGTGCCCGATACGCCCTTAAACCCCTTTTCATTCTTAATACCCTCCTCCAAGGATTTATCTAATCCTTACCACGCTCAACCCTCAAAAAGCAAGAATAAAAAAGGCCCCTTCTGGGGCCTGGGGTCTTCATGTCCGGGAACCCTCCGGTTTAAAATGGTCCTTAATAATCTTCCCTCCGGTTGTCGGCCCCCATCTGCGTGGGGTCAAACAGATCGACGTGGATATAGCCCAGTCTGGGTAAGGGGCCGCTATCGAAGGGGGATGGAAGCTTGGGTTCTTTTACCGCGCCCGAGACGAACTCAAAGGGGAAAACGACCGGCCTGCTTTCGTTACCCGCCTTGTCGATCACCGTGACCTTCACGGTAATGGTCGTCCACTCCCGGAGAAACCCCGTCCTGCTGCTGAAGGTGTTCCACTGGAGATACCCTTTAAACTCCTTCCGATAAGGCCCCTTGAGCATGATCCAATCGGTAGGGTAGTGGCCATAGCCGACCTGGTCGACCTCCACGGCGATCCTCGCCATGTCTCCATCCGGATCGTTTGCGGCGAGGTAGATCTTCCACACATACCCGTAATAACCCCTTTCGATCGCATAAGAAGCGGTAATGACAGGGGGACTTCCTTTTGCCTTCTCTTCAGCCCAAAGGGATGAGACGACCAACACCCCGATGGCTACTACAAACAAAAAACTCACCAGCCCTTTCTTTTTCATCTTCCTTCCCTCCTTCAACTTAAAGATAAGTACGGAGGGCATATTTTGCAAGGTCAAAACCGATGAGGGAGCGGTTTTTTCAAGGCCTCTCCGGCCCTCCTCGCCTCTTCGAAGACCTCCTTGATCGAGACCTTCCGGGCGAGGGCGATCCTCTTGCAGTCCTCGTATTCGGGTGAGAGATTGACCTCCTGACCCTTCCAGCGGGCCAGTTTGTAACGGACCTTTCCGTACTTCGTGGGAATGGTTAAGATTTCTCGTTGGGCACAGCTCCTCTCTTCGATCCTCCACCTCAAGCCGATGGTGCTTGTTTCCCGAATCAGAAAATCGACCAGGAAGGAACGGGCCTCTGGAGGGCAGATCACGGTCAAGAGGACGGCCGGCCGGTTCTTTTTCATCTGGACGGGGGTGAGAAAGACCTCGAGGGCGCCCATCTCGAAGAGCCTTTCCATCACATAATCATAAAGCTGGGGATTCATATCGTCGATGTTCGTCTCCAGAACCGCGACCTCCTCTTTCCTTTCGAACCCATCGTCTGTGCCGATGATCAACCGCAGGAGGTTCGGGTGGGGGAGGTCCGCCTTGCCCGCCCCGTATCCGATCCGCTCCACATTCATCAGGGGCATCCTTCCGAATTCGGACCCAAAGGAGGTCAGAAGCGCGGCCCCGGTGGGGGTGAGGAGCTCTGCCTCGACCCCTGAAGAGTAGATCGGCTTTCCCTCCATCAGCCGGAGGGCTGCTGGTGCGGGCACCGGAAGCAGACCATGTTCGCACTTCACAAAGCCCGTCCCCACATTGACCTTCGACACGTAAACCTTATCGATCCTCATGTTCCGGATCCCCCAAACCGCCCCCACGATATCGACCACCGAGTCAAGCCCACCGATCTCGTGGAAATGGACCTCCTCCATGGGCACCCCATGGATCTTGGCTTCCACCGAAGCAATCTTCCGAAAGACCTCTTTGCTCTCCTCTTTCACCTCAGGTTCCAGACGACTCCGATCGATGATCCGAAAGATCTCCTTCAGGCTCCGGGAATGTCGTCTCTCTTCCTTTCCCACCACAAAAACTTGGGTGGCGGAGATCCCTCCTTTTACGACGCGACGCGCATTGAGGGAGATATTTCTGAGCCCCAGTTTTTTCAACTCATCTCTCAACGCCTTCCGGTTTAAGCCAGCGTCGATCAGAGCCCCGAGGATCATGTCGCCACTTGCCCCTGAGAAACAGTCGAAAAAGGCAATTCTCATCTCCCCCTCCCCTCGATCAATAAGGATCAGGCTTATTATGGGGGACGGATGATTCAAAATCAAACCGATTTTCAACGGGGTATTGACAATCGGAGGGGATAAGGTAAAATTGGGGAGGTTTGGCGGTGTAGCTCAGCTGGTCAGAGCATGCGGCTCATATCCGCAGAGTCCGGGGTTCGAATCCCTGCACCGCCACCATCGATTCCCACCGGAAGCATTACCCATAATCGCCCACCTATCGCTTGGAGACTTCGGCACTCTTCGTAAGCGGAATTTAAACTTATTAAGTTGCACAATCCAACCCCTGAGGCCATTGCTAACAATATTTGTCAAGCTTTGCCTTTTTGTCATCCAGCCCAATCCTTCCATAAATTAAGAATTCAATCCCTTCAAGGAGTTAGAAAGAGGTTTCCCTAACTCGCCCCCGGGCATGACCTTTGCAGATTCCTAATGAGGCATTCAAGATGTCCCGAAGAAAAAATCACCCCCAAGAAGAGCATGAAAATCACGAGAGGTGGTTGGTCTCCTATGCGGACTTCATCACCCTCCTCTTTGCCTTCTTCGTCACAATGTATGCCTGCTCCCGCGCGGACGGACAGAAGATGGGGTCGGCCATCGATTCCTTCCAAAAGGCGTTAGGCTCTGTAATTCCCATTGCCCTTTCCCATAAGGAACCAGGAATCTTCCCGGATAGAGACGTCCCCATCCATTTCAGTCTCACCCCTATCGAAGGGAAGGCCGTCCCCCCCAAGAAAATGGCCTTTGTTAAGATGGCCAAAGAGATCGAAGAGGCGATCCAAAAACTTCCGAACAGCCATGGAGCCTCCATCGCCTCAAACCTGAACGAAAAGATCAAATTCATCCTCGAAGACAGGGGCCTGGTGATCAGGATCTCAGAAGGGGTCTTCTTCAACTCGGGCGAGGCGACGATCCGACAGGAGATGAAGCCGATCCTCGACATCCTGGGCCGGGCCTTCGAGAAGATTTCCAACCCTGTAC